>JAKABE010000396.1 GCA_021801945.1 Acidobacteriota bacterium | reverse complement strand
CATCCGCTCTTTCCGAGGCGACGCGCCAGAATTGTGGTCTTCCCGCGTAAGATCGCGCTCGTTGGGGGCGACATCGAGGCCGGGAGACGGTGCGATCCCCGCTGCAAAATCACGAGAGATGCGCCTGCGCGCATTTCCTGGGTCCATCGATTGCAAAGCCTTTGGATTCAAGCCGAAGCGGCCATCGGGAGGCAGCGGCCTTGTGCAGAGTCCAAGAGGTTGCGGCAGTCCAGGCGTTGCCGTAAGTCCTTTATTTTCTAATTTCTGCGAGTAACTATATGGCTTTTCAAATATTTACGCGGCGATCCCTCGCTCAAGTTGCTGAAAATAGAATATTTGCTCACAGAAACCATGGGGGGTGAGGGCGTGCCTCTCGGGGACTGGAGTCCCCCCGCGCTCATCTTTGCGCCTCCGCCGCATCCCGTGCCCCCTGTACCATGGCTGTTGACGTCCTCCGAGGGCCTTCCCTTGTTCCGAATCTTGATTCCATTCTCGATCTCACTCCGCCGCAGCCTTGCCTGCCTCGCGCTCCTGCCCGCCCTCGCCTGTGCGGCGCAGACCACGGGATGGTCCGTCTACAACGGCGGTTCCAACGGGGACCACTATTCCCCGCTCTCCCAGATCAATCGCGCCAACGTCCATCGCCTCCGCCTCGCCTGGACCTTCAATACGGGCGAAAAAGGCGGCATCGAGACCAACCCGCTCATCGTTGGCGATGCACTCTACGCCTATACACCCCACGAGAGGGTCATCGCCCTCGCCGCCGCCACCGGCAAGCTCCTCTGGGAGTTCGACTCCGGCATTCACTCCACGCAGCCCGCCCGCGGTGTCGCCTACTGGACCAACGGCCACCAGGCTCGCATCTTCGCCGGCGTCATGAACTACCTCTACTGCCTCGATGCCCGCACCGGCGAGCCCATCCCCAGCTTCGGCGATCATGGCCGTATCGACCTGCGCAAGGGCCTCCGCCAGCCCTACCTGCAGCAGTCCATCGCCCTCACCACCCCCGGCATCGTCTACAAAGACCTCATCATCGTCGGTGGCCGCAACCCTGAAACCCATCCCGCGCCTCCCGGCGACATTCGCGCCTTCAATGTGATTACCGGAAAGCTCGCTTGGGTCTTCCACACCATTCCGCGGCCCGGCGAGCCCGGCTACAACACCTGGCCGGCCGGCGCGTGGAAGAACGCCGGAGCCGCCAACAACTGGGCCGGCATGACCCTCGACGCGGCTCGCGGCATCGTCTACGTCCCCACCGGCTCCGCGGTCATGGACTTCTACGGAGGCGACCGCGTCGGCAACGACCTCTACGCCGACTGTCTGCTTGCCCTCGACGCCTCTACCGGCAAGCTGCTCTGGTACTTTCAGGGCGTCCATCACGACATCTGGGACCGGGATTTCCCCTCGCCGCCCGCGCTCTACACCGTCCGCCGCAACGGCAAGACCATCCCTGCCATCGCCCAGACCACCAAGCAGGGCTATCTCTACCTCTTCAATCGGCTCACCGGCCGGCCGCTCTTTCCCATCCACGAGCATCCTTACCCACCCAGCACCGTTCCCGGCGAGGTGACCTCGCCCACACAGCCCAAACCGGACTGGCCCTTGCCATTTGCCCGCCAGCGCCTCACCGCCGCCACGCTCACCACCCGCACGCCCCAGGCGCATGCCTGGGCGCTCGGCCAGTTCCGTACCTTCCGCAACGGCGGCCAGTTTTATCCCCTGGCCTTGAACAAGCAGACCATGGTCTTCCCCGGTTTCGACGGCGGGGGTGAGTGGGGCGGTCCGGCCATCGACCCATCCACCGATACGCTCTATGTCGATTCCACGCAGATGGCCTGGACCGGAGGCCTGGTTCAGGCTGCCGCCGGCGCTGGCCCGGGCGAACGCGTCTACCAGCAGCAGTGCGCCGTCTGCCATGGCACGCATCGCGCTGGATCGCCGCCCACATTCCCCTCGCTCATCGGCATCGGCAAGCGCCTTACCTCGGCTCAAATCGCCGCCAAAATCCATCAGGGCAGCGGTCGCATGCCGGCCATGCCCGGCATCGAAGGCCCTCGCCTCCAGACCCTGCTGCACTATCTTGAAACCGGCTCCGCTGCGGCCGCGCAGGCGTCCCCAACCGCCGCCCCGCCCAATCGATACATCTTTACCGGCTACCGCAAGTTTCTCGATCCGGATGGCTATCCCGCCATCTCGCCTCCATGGGGCACGCTCAGCGCCATCGACCTCAAGACCGGCAGCTACCTCTGGAAGATTCCTCTCGGCGAGTACCCTGCTTTGGCCCGCCAGGGAATCAAGAACACAGGCTCCGAGGTCTACGGGGGTCCCATCGTCACCGCCGGCGGCCTTCTCTTTATCGGCGCCACCGTCTACGACCGAATGTTTCGCGCCTTTGACGATCGTACCGGCAAGCTGCTCTGGCAGACGCAATTGCCCTTCGCCGGTATCGCGACTCCTTCCACGTACATGGTCGATGGCCGCCAATATGTGGTCATCGCCGCCAGCGGTGGCCGCGACCCCAAGGGCCCCGTCGGCGGCGCATATGTGGCCTTCGCTCTGCCCAAATAATGGCGGACCTGAACGGATATTCGAGATCTTCGCTCGACTTTTCATCGCTTTTTCTTCGCCTATTTCGAAAGGATGGGCTATGCTGTCTGTACAACACAGGAGGTTGTTCGATGGACTTTCATAAGGATTTGATCGCTGAATACGACCGCGAAGCCGCCAAAACCCGCAAGATGCTCGAAGCTATTCCCGCCGATGCCGACCTCAGCTATAAACCTCACCCCAAGTCCATGAGCCTGGGCCGTCTGGCCGGCCACATCACGGACATGACCGGCCACTGGCCCTTCTCTGTCCTGAACCAGGACAAACTGGAGTTCGCCGCCGACCACAAATGGGATCCCTATGTCCCCGCCAGCAAGGCCGCCCTGCTCGAAAAGTTCGACCGCGAACTGCCCGCCGGCCGCGCAGCTCTCGCAGCCGTCTCGTCTGAGAAGTGGGACCAGCACTGGCAGTTCATCTTTGGTGGCCAGACGTTCATTGACGCCCCGCGTCACGAGGTCTTCCGCGACGTGGTCATCAACCACATGGTTCACCACCGTGGCCAGCTGAGCGTCTACCTCCGCCTGCTCGGCGCCAAGATCCCCGGCACCTACGGCCCTTCCGCTGACGAGATGTAAGAGCGGGCTGCCGGATAGACACAAGGCATTCTGAGCGGCCGGTGGCGGCCTGTATAAGTGGGTCGGCCCGGCCGTGGTGTGCGTTTCACCACAGCCTGATCCCGTCCGTTAAACTCAGAAGCAGCCGCGCATTGCGTGGTGGTTCGAGTTTGCTCGCCCGCCGCCGGCCGCGTTCGCTCGGTCGGACTACCGTCGCATTTCCTATCGGAGTTCACTTGCCTATCGCTGCTCAGGAACGCCTCATCCGGCCCGCCCGCAATGTCCGCGGCAGTCTGCGCCTGCCTGGCGACAAGTCCATCAGCCACCGCTACGCGATGCTCGCCGCCTTCGCTGAGGGCACCTCGCGCTTCATCAACTTCTCCAGCGGCGCCGATTGCGCTTCGACCCTGGCCTGCATGGAAGCGCTGGGCGCCAGGGTC
>JAKABE010000395.1 GCA_021801945.1 Acidobacteriota bacterium | reverse complement strand
TTCCGATCTTGGACTTTATGCTCCACGTATGGAATGCCATATATTCAGACCTCGCTGAATGTTTCTTGCAAATGAGGCAATGTTGGACTGCATATAGTGTTTGTGCCACAGTCCCTTGAGGGGGAGACGCTTAAATTCGGACGAAGACCTAACTCCCGTTCTTTTTTTCGCTTCTAAAGCCTGGATTTCGCGAGTAACCATGTGCGGATTGATACTTCCGGCTTTGAAGCCACCGAATAGATCTGCCACAAGCAAGAAACTATAGCGCCTAGGAACAATCTGATCCAAGCCTGTCATCTGAATGAAGGCTTCAATTTCACCAGCAACATCATGGCCTGCATTATCTCTAGCCGTGAATTGATATCGGCGCTTTGCCTGATCCATTGGCCAAGGCCCCTCCAAAAGCTTCGTGGCCACAGAGCGAACTACGCCGCCCGCTCCACCACTTCGAGCTTTGTCCCTTCGATCTTCTGCAAATAGGCCACGATCTCGAAGAGATTTTTCGCCTGCGGATTGCCTTTGGCGCTGAACATGCGCATCAGCACTTTGGGTGAGCGGCCCAGGGCTTCGCCAAGCTTGATAAATCCGACCGTGCCGTTGATGTACTTGCGCAGGACGGATTTGCCGGTGTCGACGTCGCCGGCGATCATGCAGCCAAGGGCTTCCTTGAGGAGTGCCCGGCGGAACCCCGCGCTCTCCTGCAGTTTCTTTCGCAGCGTTTCGTTAAAGCTCGTCGTTAGCGCCATGCTCCCTCCCGCTTGCGCTCCTTGAACTCGCGCCAAAGCTCCTTGGCCCGTTCGATGTCAGGTTGCTGGCGCTTCTTACTGCCACCGGCAAGCAAAATCACCAGCGTTTCACCATCCCAGCCGAAGTAGACGCGATATCCGGGGCCGAAGTCGATCCGGAGTTCCTGGACCCCGCTCCAACGCTCTTGATAGAAGAGAGGTTACCGCGCTCCAGACGATCGAGAGCGGTGGCTACGCGCGCCTGTGCCTCGTCGCTCAACGCATTGAGCCATCTCAGAAATGGAGCGCTGCCCAACCGGTCGACGTCCTGCCGGATGTCGATCGCACTCAGACGGTATCGCAAAAGATACCATATCGATTCACTCGGCATCTCGTTTTTCGTATTGGTCTGGTGCGTTATTGCGTCGGCAACGGCTTCACGCTTCCGCAGTCAGGCCCCTTGTAGACGGACGTGCTCTCCACCGTCCACTCCACGGGCTTCGAGTTCGGGCCCATCTGCATCACCCCCAGAAAGTGCAGCTTCGATGTCGAATGCGAGTCGTCGGTCCACGATGCTTCGAGATTACCCTTGCCGCCCATGGGGCCAGTGCAGACCATGTCTGCGGTCATGCCGTTCGCCTTCTTTACGATATTGGTGACTTGGCAATTTCCCTGCTCATGCGGCGGCACGGTGCCGTACTTATCGATCTGCTCCTGCGTCACGCACACCTGTGTGGTGTGCGGCCCACCGCCTATTTGCCCCAATCCTGTAGGAAACGGAGACTGTTGCCAGGTCATCGTTGCGGTCACTTCCCATAATCCGGCTTTACGGCCCTGAGCCCAGGCAGACAGTCCGACAGCCAAACTACAAACACCCACCAGTATCAAATTGCGATGGATGCGCATATGCCCTCCTTGCACCGGCGCTGGCCGGCGTGCCCCCTACTGTACCGATTTCAGGTTCAGAAAGAAAGCGAAATTGTGCGCATTTTGTCCGCCCGCCGGAGCGCGGAGCCTGCGGCAAACGCCTCAGGGATTTTGACCGGCAGACCGCACCGCTCGATGCTTCAGGTTTGAAACAGTCTGGTTTCCCGCGTCGAACCGGACTCTCTTTTGGGGCGATGGCCCTGTTCCTTCCTCTCCGAAACACCAGGAATGAACCGCCGCGTTGGATAATGTTGTCCTTCGGGGAGCCTGCACTGGAGGGAGGCCTTCTTCCCGTCATCGCGATGGAAAAGAGTTCGAAGGGCTGTGTGACGCTAACCGCTGTGGAAGGAGGGCCAACCCGCTAGAATGAGATTATGGGGCTTGCGAGCGTGACCAAGATCGCCGAGGCGGACTTTCCCACCCGTTGGGGGGCCTTCCGCATTTTGGGCTTCGAGGGCTTGCGTGCCGCGACGCTCGACGGCGGCGAAACTCCGCCGGTCACCGCAAAGGCGGACGGAAAAGAGAGTCTGGTAGCCCTGATCACGGGCGACATTCACTCTGCGCCCCCGCTGGTCCGCATTCACTCCCAGTGCCTCACCGGCGACGTCTTCGGCTCGCTGCGCTGCGACTGCCGTTTGCAGCTGGAACTGGCTCTCGCTCAGATTGCCGAAGCAGGATCCGGAATCCTCATCTATGAGCGCCAGGAAGGGCGCGGAATAGGCCTCATGGCCAAGCTCCGGGCCTATGAACTCCAGGACCAGGGTCTGGATACCGTGGAAGCCAACGTCGAGCTCGGCTATGCCGCCGACTACCGCGGTTACGAATTGCCCGCCCAGGTCCTCAAGCTGCTCGGCATTTCCCAGGTCCGCTTGATGACCAACAACCCTGACAAAGTCGCCGCCCTCGAGGCAGCCGGCATCGAGGTCGTCGAGCGTGTCTCCGCCCAGGTTGAACCGCAACAAACCTTCGAACGCTATCTGCGCACCAAGCAGGAAAAAATGGGCCACATCTTCGAAGATGTAGCCAGCCTCCCCGGTTCTCATAGATAATCGCTCTTTGTTTCTTTCTCCCCGTTTCTTTGATCGAAACTGTCGGAGCCCGAAAGAGTTCCTGTGTGAGGTTCTATGGTGTCGAATAACGCTTCACCTTCTCAAGCGCCAACGGGTCTGGGCCAGAGCCGGGTTACGGCATCCGCGGTTTGGACGCTCAGCCTAGGGACAGCTGCGGTAGTCATCGGTGCGGTATACCTCTTCATGACCAACACTGCTGTGGCCCAGTGGGACCAAGGCTACAACCCCCTCGGCATCTGGTGGCTTTCGACCATCGTGGCGGGCCTGCCGATCATTGTGCTGCTGGGCGCGATGGCCATCCTGCGCCTCAAGGCGCACGTCGCCGCCGTGGCCGGCCTGGCTACGGCGCTCCTGGTGTCCACACTGGCCTTTCACATGCCCGTCCGGCTGGCGCTCTCCGCCGCCACTTACGGTGCGGGCTACGGCCTCTTTCCCATCTGCTGGATCATCCTGCCCATCATCTTCCTCTACGACCTGACGGTGAAGACCGGCCGCTTTGTCACCCTCCAGGAGAGCCTGACTAACATCACAGGCGACAGCCGTCTGCAAGTGCTGCTCATCGCCTTCGCTCTGGGCGCATTCTTTGAGGGTACTGCGGGCTTTGGCACCTCAGACGCAGTTTGCGGCGCCATCCTCATCAGTCTTGGCTTCCGGCCCATTCAGGCCGCGGCTCTCTCATTGATCGCCAACACCGCGCCCGTGGCCTTTGGCGCCATCGGAATCCCCATCGTGGCGCTGCACGGCGTCACCGACCTCGGCCTGTTCCCGCTCACCAAGACCGTTGCCATCATCCTCTTTCCGTTTTGCCTCCTGATTCCCTTCTGGCTCGTCTGGGCCTTTGTGGGATTCCGCCGCATGATGGAGGTCTGGCCGCCGATTCTGGCC
>JAKABE010000394.1 GCA_021801945.1 Acidobacteriota bacterium | reverse complement strand
CGGGGCCTCTAACAGAATACGGCAGAAGCCGGTTTTTGTGCTGGGGAAATGGGCTGCTGGGCGGGACAAATTACACAAGGCTGCACAAATTCCAGGGCGGCGCGGGCGCTTATTGCGCGCGGCGGGGCGTACTTCCGGTGGTGGGTTGGGCGGCCTGCTGCGCGATTTCAAGGAAGGCTTTGCTGGCTCCTCAGCGCTGATTATGGGGCAAGCTGTATCTCTTCAAGCGGTGTTTCTTTTTGACGGGCCAAGACGTAGACAGCGACCAAAGCGGCGGAGAAGCACGCCCCGGCACCCACTGCGAGCGACCAGCGTGGACCGAAGTGGTTGGCAACCCAACCGACGATGGGTGCGCCAATCGGGGTTCCTCCGAGTGCGATGGAAACTCGCAGCGCCATAACCCTGCCACGCATCGCCGGCTCCGTGGAGAGCTGCATCATGCTGTTGGTGCCGTTGACGAAGGTCAAGGCCGCCGCGCCCACAAGCATGAGAGCTGCTGCGAACCACCAGTAGCCGGGAGCCAGTCCGGCGAGGCCGCAGCCCAGACCGAAGACGCAGGCACCGGTCAACAGCGAGACCATGCTTGGCTGCATCCGGCTGGCAGCGAATAAGGATCCTGAGAGTGTACCCACGGCCATGAGGGAAGAAAGCAGACCGAACCCTCGCGCATCGGTATGGAAGACATTCACGGCCATCGTTGAGATAAAGATTGGAAAGTTAAAGCCGAATGTTCCAATCAGAAACAACATAACCAGGATTGCCCCGAGGTCGGGTCTCTTCCACACATAGCGGAGGCCATCGAGAAATCCACTGGAAGCGCGATGGGCTCTAGGGTTGGCGCGCAGTTCCGAGCGGCGAAAGAAAGACATGGAGACGAGAACCGCGGCGAACGAAAGTCCATTCAGAAGAAACGCCCAGCCAATGCCAACGCCCGCGATGAGCAAACCGGCAACGGCCGGACCGATCATCTGTGCAGAATTAAAGGACATCGAATTCAAGGCCACAGCATTGGGCAGATCTTCATCGCCGACCATCTCCGCCACAAAGGTCTGTCGCACAGGAGCATCGAATGCCAGGGCAGAGCCGGAAAGGAAGCCCAATAAATACACCTGCCAGAGCTGGACGACTCCAGCAACCGTGAGCGCTCCGAGAATGAGCGCCAAGACCCCCATCGTTGCCTGGGTGAACATTAGGAGTTTGCGCTGATTGAAGCGGTCCGCGACCGATCCGGTCCAGGGCAGGAGTAAAAGCAATGGGGCGAACTGCAGGCCTATGACAATGCCCAGTGCCGACGCATCGTGATGGGTCAGCTGCGTAAGGACAAGCCAGTCCTGCGCGATGCGCTGCATCCAGGTGCCGATATTGGAAATAAGGGCACCGACCGTCCACAGCCGGAAGTTATAGCTTCTCAGGGAGCGGAAGGTGCCTGCTGCCGGGTTCTTCATTGGCGATTAGGCGCGGTGCCCCCATGAAACTGGCCGAAGTGACGCGCCGAAAATATGCTGATGAGCAGCGCGCCGAGGCCGAACGCCAGAATGTGGGCTGTGGAGCGCGGATCGAAAGCGCCGACGTGCTCGATCAGCGCATAAGCGACGACCGCGTTGCAGAATCCCCAAACAACATTGACCGTTGCAGAGGAGAGGCCTTGGCCGGGCGGTTTGGCAAAGGGACTTTGAAAGGCGCGGCCCATGACGCCGGAGACATAGTGAGGTACAGCGTTTGCAGCAAAAGCGCCCCCAAAGAAATACGACACAAGCCAAAGCCAATTCATAATGTAGATATCCTTTTTTCCAGCAGCGAAAGGATCTCCTGTGTAGACCCCGTTTCCCCGAGGCGGGGAAACACGTTCTGGATGCTGTACTCGTGCGGCTCCCTCTGAAAGTCGGTCATCGCATCGACTGCGAGAGTCACGTTGAACCCCTGCTCATAGGCCTGCCGAGCGGTTGCCTCGACGCCAATGGATGTCACCACTCCAGTCACAACCACCTGGGTAACGCCTCGCGCCTTGAGCTGGTGTTCAAGATCCGTTGTAGCGAATGCGCCCCAGCTTCGCTTGGTGACGACAAGATCGCTCGGTTGCTGATCCAACTGCGGCAGAAGATCGATCCATCCCTCGGACAACGCAGTGTTGCTGCGCGGGCCTTGTTCCGTCCGGCCCGGTGCCCGTCCTGCAACATTAACCAACACGACGGGGAGATTCTTCGCTCGAAAAACACCGATCAGAGCGCGCGTCCGGTCTATGACCTCGTCAATCGGATGAATGAAATTCCCGTTGACAATGCCTTTCTGCAGGTCCACGACGATCAAAGCGGTATTAGGGTCAAGCGTAGTCAATGGCATATGGGTTCTTCTCCTCGAATACAACGGTGTCCCGGGCAAAGCGGGAGCAGTGGATTCAATCCTCAACAAGCCGCGTAAGGATGCCGAGTGCAGCCTGAAGCTTCTCCTGCTCCTGCACAGAGAGCTTCTGCGAGATCCTGGCGGTAAGCCAGTCCTGTCTCGCGGCCCTACCCTCCTGAATCGACTTCAGGCATTTGGGCGTGAGAGACATCAGCGTTTGCCGCCCGTCGCGGGGGTCAGGCGTTCCTCTCACAAGGCCGGCCGCCCGGAGCGGAGTCACTACAGCGCTCATGGACTGCGGACGCATCCCTTCGGCTCGCGCCAGACTTGAAACGGTAGCGGGGCCGTCCTTCTCCAATCGAAGCACAACAGCGATCTGTGACGGCGTCAGATCGCTGTGCCCCCCATGCTCCCGTAGGCGCAGCTTGAGCTTGCGGAATACGGCACGCATCTCGGCAGCAAGCGTCGAAGCGGCCTCGGCCTGAGTCGAAGGCTTTCGATTGTTCACATGTCAAGATCTCACATCTACAGTCAACCTGTAAAGGTAGACTGTAGATGTTCAGCCTCCGTCTACTGCGGGGATCACGCGCAGGGGCAGGCGCAGGGCCGGGTGCAGGGCGGGGCGAGCGCTTATTGCGCGCGGCGGGTGCGAGGGGTGGGGCGTACTTCCGGCGCGATTTGCTGGGCGGCCTGCTGCGCGATTTCAATGAAGGCTTTGGCGGCGCGGCTCAGCGATTTGTCCTTGCGGTAGATCAGGCCCAGGTTGCGCTCAATGCCGGTATCGGCCAAGTCCATGACGCCGAGCAGTCCGGCCTTGCGATCCATCAGCGTGTTGGAGCGCGCGATGAAGCCGATGCCCACGCCGACGGCCACGAAGCGCTTGAGCAGCTCGTTGGAGTCCAGCTCCATGGAGACGTCGGCCTTCAATTGATGGCGGAAGAAGAGTTGATCCACGGTGTCGCGCGTGCGGCCTTGTTTGGGCAGCAGCAGCGGGTACTGCGCGACCTCTTCCAGGCGCACCTTGCCGCTGCGGATGAGCGGGTGGTGCGGCGGCGTAATCAGAACGATCTCATCCTTATGAATGGGCAGCACGGCCAGGCGCGGGTCATTGACGGGAATGGAGACGACGCCAAAGTCCACATCCTGCGAGAGCACCGCCTCCAGCGTGCCGGCGCGCTCATTGCGGGCGATGGAGACGGAGACGCGCGGATACTGGCGCTTAAACTCGGCAAAGACCTGGGGCAGAATGTAGAGGCAGGTGGCCTCATTGGCGCTGATGAC
>JAKABE010000393.1 GCA_021801945.1 Acidobacteriota bacterium | reverse complement strand
GGGGGCGCCGGCGTTGATCACCGCCAGAACTCCATCGCGGCCGCAGGTGGCGAAGGCCAGTTTGTGTTTGGCGCTCCAGCGGGCGGCGTCGGGGCCGCTGCCAATGGTGGGAGTGGCCAGGACCTTGCCGGTTCTGTAGTCGATCACTGACATCTTGCGGTCGCGGCATACCGCGAAGAGACGATGGCCTCGGCGGTCAATGGCCAGCCCGGAGGGTGATTTGCATCCAGCCGGCCACACGGCTGTGATTTTCCTGGTGCGCGCATCGATGCGGATGATCTCGCTCTTGCTCTCGATATTGTCGAAGATGTCGCCTTTGCCATCGGCGACGGGAAACTCCGGCCGGCCCGGCAGAGGAACAGTCGCTACGTTCATTTGCGTAGGGGCGTCAATTACGGTTGCCGTGTGGGAGCGGCCGTTGAAGGCCCACACAGTTTGCGTAACCGGCTCGAAGACGATTCCGTCGGGCCCCTGATCAGCGGCGATGGTGGCCACCTTGGCGAGCGTTGAACGGTTGAAAATGACCACGGCGTCGCCGCCGCCATCAGAGATGAAGCCGTACTGGCCATCCGTGTCCAGGGCAATGCCGTGGCAGCCGTGTAAGCCGGCAATGGTTCCGACCAGCTTGCCGGTGCGCGTGTTGACCACATCGACGCGCCTCCCATGCGCGATATAGAGGCGATGGGCCGCGGGATCGTCACGCATGTAATCCCAAAAGCCGTCACCCCCGATCTTCCAGCGCGCGATGATGTGGTAGGGCTGCTGTGATCCTGCTGGTGAAGACTCGTGTGCAGGAACCTTGGGTTGGGCGGCGAGGGGTAAGGACAGAGCGGCAAGCGAAACGAAAAGCAATGCCGCAACCATTCGAGAATGAGTGAAAAAATGAGGCATCGTCCGATTCAGCATGGAACCTCCTCCAATAATCGAACGGCACAAGCATACCACTATGAAACCTG
The DNA here is from genome assembly GCA_021801945.1 of Acidobacteriota bacterium. The sequence continues at coordinate 2,667 of JAKABE010000393.1, read as the reverse complement.
AGGGGAAGGCGGAAGTGCGTCTCGGTATGGGCTGGATTTACAGCGAGGCTTTCAGCAGGGGGCATTCGTTCCCGTAGACGAGATGTCCTGCAAGCGGAAGAAAGGCAACGTCAGATTCTTTGACTCCGCGCCTCAGTGCGCCGTATCGCTGAGGATGGCAAGGGACATTATTGATGTAGCCACCCGAAGTGCGCGGGCATTCTGCGTGCCCTGGCGATACGGCGAAAGTCGTGCCTCTTCTATGCAACAGCAAAACAAGACACGCCTCCCGGCTCATTTCGCTGCCATATGCATTACTCTCATAGCTGCAATTCTTTCCAGTGTTGAGGACCTGGCGTGCGCATCGTTCTCTCCAATATCGGGACCCTCGGCGATACGAATCCCCTGATCGCCATCGCCCTCGAACTCCAGCGGCGCGGACACACGCCGGTGATGGCGCTGCCCGAGGTTTACCGGCCGAGGATCGAGCCGCTGGGGATCGAGTTCCACGCTCTGCGCCCAGACATCGACCCTACCAACACCATCCTGGTGGAGATGATCTACGACGTGAAGAAGGGCACGGAGCGCGGACTGCGCGAGTTTCTGTTTCCCGCGTTGCGGCAGACTTACGACGATCTGCTGGACGCAGCGACAAAGCCGGCACGCGCCGATCTGCTGCTGCTGGGTGAGCTGAACTATGCCGGGCCGATCGTTGCCGAGGTCACGGGGATTCCGAGGGCGAGTTATGTGCTGGCGCCGTTCTCATTCTTCTCGGCCTACGATCCGCCCGTGCTGCCGCCCTATCCGGGCCTGGCCAAGGCCGATAGGCTGCCGGGCATGGGCCACACCATACGCGGGGTGGCGCGCTTCGTCACACGCCAATGGCCTGAGCCGATCTACGCCCTGCGCCGCGCGGTGGGATTGCCGCCGGGGCCGAATCCCATCTTCGACGCCAAGCACTCGCCTCATCTCGTGCTGGCTCTGTTTTCGCGCGCCCTGGGCGTAGAGCAGAGGGACTGGCCGGCGAACACGCTCATCACCGGCTTTTGCTTTTACGACGCGGACATGGATTCGCCACGGCCCAAGGAACTGCTGCCTCACTTGGAGCAATTTCTCGCGGCCGGCGAGCCGCCAGTGGTGTTTACGCTCGGCTCGGCGGCGGTTTTAGCGGCGGGGCAATTCTACGAAGTTGGGGCGCGGGCCGCCGTGCAACTGGGCGTGCGCGCGGTGCTGCTGATCGGCACGGACCCGCGCAACCGTCCGCAGCAGCGGTTGCCCGATTCAATCTGCGTGGCCGAATACGCGCCTTACTCCGTCTTGTTCCCGCGCGCGGCGATGGTCGTCCATCAGGGCGGCGTGGGGACGACGGCGCAATGCCTGCGCGCCGGCAAGCCGATGCTCATCATGCCCTACTCGCACGACCAGCCCGATAACGCGCGCCGCATGAAGCGCCTCGAAGTGGCGCGCGTCATCCAACGCGCCAGCTTTACTCCGTCGCGGGTGGCGCGCACGGTGCGGGTCATGCTCGCCGAGCCGCACTTTACCCAGCGCGCAGAGAGCGTGGCCCACCAACTGGCGCATGAAGACGGCGTCCGCACGGCCTGCAACGCGCTCGAAGATCTGCACCGGAAGCTGCGCGAAAGCAAGAAGTAGGCGCCAGCGGGATTGTTCCCGGCGGCTTGCAAAAACTGCCGCATCCAACGCATCGCATGCTGCTTCTTCGCGGACAATCTGTGCCTCTTCGCCAATGGATTTATCTAAAAGTTCACGCAACCCCGCGTCATTTCCCCGGAAAAACTGTGTAAAGTTGCTACGAATCGGAACTTGATTGCATCCAACCAAAAAGATGTTGAGGCCGGTAAATATAGATTCAGGAGAAAAATTATGCAGCGATTCGCAGGGAAGGTCGCGATTGTGACCGGAGCGGGGTCGGGAATCGGAAAGGGCATCGCGGAGCGCCTGGGACGAGAGGGCGCGAAGGTAATCGTGGATTATGTGGGCGATGCGGCCGGCGCCAAAAAGACCCAACAGGCCATCGCCCAGGCCGGCGGCAACGGCGAGATCGTTCTCGCGGATATTACCGACGTCAGCGCCGACCGCAACCTTGTGGATGCGGCATGGAGCCGCTTCGGCTCCGCAGACATTCTCGTCAACAACGCCGGCATGGAGCACAAAGCCGCCTTCTGGGACACCACCGAAGCCGACTACGACAAGGTGCTGGCAGTGAATCTGCGCGGTCCGTTCTTCCTCACCCAAGCATTCGTACGCCGCCTTCGCGCTGCCAAAAAGCCGGGCCGCATCGTAAACATCAGCTCCGTGCATGAGGACATGGCCTTCCCCGGCTTCTCCACCTACTGTTGCAGCAAGGGCGGCCTGCGCATGTTAATGCGCGACCTCGCAGTGGAGCTGGGACCGCTGGGAATCACCGTGAACAACGTAGCGCCGGGCGCCGTGGCTACCCCCATCAACACAGCGCTGCTCAACGACAAGCCCAAGCTCAACGCGCTGCTGGCCAAGATTCCCCTGGGCCGGCTCGGCAGTCCTGAAGATGTAGCCGGGCTGGTCACTTTTCTGGCTTCCGACGAAGCCTCCTATTGCACAGGCGCCACCTTCGTTGTGGATGGCGGCCTGATGCGCAGCTACCACGAACAATAAGAGGAGTGGGCGAGTCCGCAAGGGGCTTGCCTT
>JAKABE010000024.1 GCA_021801945.1 Acidobacteriota bacterium | reverse complement strand
CCAACGAGCGACATGTGCAGCGTGCGCGGAATGGGCGTGGCGCTCATGGCCAGCACGTCAATCTCCTTGCGCAGTTGCTTGAGGCGCTCCTTGTGGCGCACGCCGAAGCGCTGCTCTTCGTCGACGATGAGCAGGCCCAGGTCCTGGAATTTGATGTCTTTGGAGAGCAGGCGGTGGGTGCCGATGAGAATGTCCACCTTGCCCGTTCCGACGCGGTCCACGATCTCCTTTTGCTCTTTGGCAGTGCGGAAACGGGAGATCAGTTCGACATGAATGGGAAACTGGGCGAAGCGGCGCTTGAAGGTCTCAAAGTGTTGGAAGCTGAGGACGGTGGTGGGGGCGAGGACGGCGACTTGCTTGCCGTCCTGCACGGCCTTGAAGGCCGCGCGCATGGCCACTTCAGTTTTGCCGTAGCCCACGTCGCCGCACAGAAGGCGGTCCATGGGCGTGGATGACTCCATGTCGTCTTTGATGGCGCGGATGGCCGCCACCTGGTCGTCGGTTTCGTTGAAGTCGAAGGCGTCCTCGAATTCGCGTTGGAACTCATTGTCCCTGGTGAAGGCGTTTCCCTGGGCCGTGTGGCGCTCGGCGTAGAGCTTGAGCAGCTCGCCGGCCATGTCCTGCATGGCTTTGCGCACGCGCGCCTTGGTCTTGGTCCACTGCTGCGAGCCCAGGCGGTTGAGGGGAGGCGCAGGTCCGGTGTCGGTGGAGCGGTACTTCTGAATCAGGTCAAGGCGGGTGAGCGGGACATAGAGCTTGGCCTGCTCGGCAAACTCCAGGATCATGAACTCCACAGAGAGCCCGTCCTGCACAATCTCCTTCAGCCCTTGGTACTGCGCGATTCCGTGCTCAACGTGCACGACGTAGTCGCCAATGGTGAGATCGCGGAAGTCGGAGACGAAGGCCGCCGTCTTGGAGCGCTTGGGCTCCGCGGCGCGGCGGGTGGCCGTCACGTCGGCCTCATCGGAGAGGTCGTTGGCCCCAAAGACAACCAGGTTGGCGTCGGCGAAGCTGACACCCGCAGCCAACGGCGTCCTGACAATCACCGGAACACGCAGGTCGCCGGCCAGGTAACTGGATTCCTCGAGCACCGAATCGCCGCCGGGATGCGCGATGCGGCTGCCCAGGCGGTAGGGAACCTGATACTCGCGCAGGACAGTGGCCAGCCGCTCGACTTCGCCCTGGTTGGGCGCGGCCAGGACGGTGCGCGTCTCCGCCGCCATGAGGTTCTTCAGCTGCTCGGTGAGCGCGGGAATTGAGCCGTGAAACCGCAGCGTGGGCCGGGTCGCCATCTCGATCTCACCCAGGGTCGCGTCTTCTTCGAGCACGTCCACGGCGCCCAGTTGATCCAGGTCGAGCCCCATGTGCGACTGTAGCGCAGCCTGCACGACCTCGGGGCGCAGGTAAATGTCTTCAGGGCGGATCAGCGAACCGATTCCGGAGCGCTCATGGCGCTGCTCGACCTTGTTCCACCAGCGGTCAATCTGGTTACGCACCATGGCCGGCTCGTCCACGAAGAGCGCGCACTTGGGAACCAGCGTGAGCAAAGACTTTTCCGCGCCGGCCACGGAAGCGAAAAACTCCCAACCCGGAAAGACGCTGACGCCGCCCGCCGCGGCGGCCGCGGCGGCCATCTCTTCGTCCTCCATCTCGACACGCTGGCGGCTGAGCCGCGCATTCACGGCGGCCAGCAGATGCTCTGTCACCGGAGTCTCGGTCAAAGGCAGGAGCAGGGCTTCATCGAGACCAGACTGCGAGCGCTGGGTTTCCGGATCGAACCTACGCAGGGTCTCAATCACGTCGCCGAAGAACTCGATGCGCACCGGCCGGTCGGATTCCGGCGAGTAGACGTCCACGATCCCGCCGCGGCGCGTAAACTGGCCCGGCATCTCCACCAGATCCACCTGCGTGTAGCCCACGGAGGCCAGGTGGCCGGTGAGCACCTCAGGGTCCACCTCTTCGCCGCGGCGGAGCGTTACGGCGAGACCGGCGTAGTAGTCGCGATCAAACAGCCGGAGCGCGGCCGCTTCCACGGGAGCGATGACGATGTCGGTGGCGCCGGTGGCCAGCTTCCATAGGGCGGTGGCGCGTTGCTCCTGCACGCCCGGATGGGGAGAAAGATTCTCAAAGGGAAGCACATCGTGAGCCGGCAGCCGCGTAACGCGTGCCGGATCCACCGCGTTGGTCAGCTCGCAGCCCGCGCGCAGCATCGGCTCCAGCGCCTCGGCAGCCTTGTTGTCGGCCACCATCACCACCACCGGCTGCCGGGCCGCGCGCGCCATCAAAGGCAGATAAAGAGCCCGCGCCGTCGCCGTAAGCCCCGACACACGTCTCCGTCCCGCACCCAGGCTCAGGTGCCTGCGGATACGCTCAAAGGCCGACGAACGCTCCAGCTCCGCGAAGATCTCGCGGACAAACGGGAGAATCATTTGAGATCAGTTTAGCAGTGAAGGATGCAGAGAAAACCCGACGCCGGAGTCCGACCCCAGCCTCCCGTTTAGAGCCCGTGCCGGAGGGCAAGATGCCCGCTATTTTCCATCGAAGTCATAGAGAATCAAGTAGGTTCCGTGGCCGAATTCGACAATTCAGTGGCGGAACTCCGGCAGCATCTCTTCGACGGGCCGGCCGATTCCCGGGTGTTTGCCCAGCGCCTTCACGCCTTCGCGGATGGCCTTCACGCGGCGGGCGGCGTCCTTGCTGTTGGCGTGCAGGGGACCGCATCCAGCAAGGCCGCCTCGGACCGCCTCAGACGCGGCGTTCAGGGGCCTCGGCGTCTTCACCTTCTTCCAGCCTGGCGCGCCAAGCGCCGGCATCTTCCGCGGTCAGATACAGATCTGTGGTCTGGTAGTGGTTCCAGGCCGCAAGCGCATCCTGCCGAAGTTCTCTGTGCATCTCCTTGCGGCCCAGGTACTGGTCGAACGCCTGGTGCGCGATCAGTGAGGCGACCGGGGGATGCCGCTCTCAATTCACCGAGGCCAGCCGCGGATAGCCGGGCATCTCCGGGAGGAGGATCTTGGCTTCATCGTAGAAGCGCTGCTTGGCGGCGTACATCTTGCGGTCCGCTTCAGCCAGCAGTTTCTCGGATTCGGTTCCGTCCTGGGGGTAGAAGGCCGCTCCCAGGCTGAGGGACAAGAAATCCATGCCGCAGACCTCACGGCCGGCCTTTTGCGCGAGTGCGCTAAGCAGAAGGGACCGCTCGCCGACCGAAGAGGGGGGCATGTTGGGCGCCACGATCACGAACTCGTCGCCGCCCATGCGGGCAGTGTAATCGGTTTCGCGGCAGGCGTCGCGCATCAGGGCGGCGAAGAGCTTGAGGGCCTTGTCGCCGGCCAGATGACCGAAGCGGTCGTTGACCTGCTTGAATCCGTTCAAGTCGCAGACCATGATGGCCATTGTGGATTGGTCGCGCTTACAGCGCGCAAGTTCCTGCTCCAAGTACATTGAGAGAGCGCGCGCATTGGCCATGCCGGTGAGGTAGTCGATGGTGGCCGAACTCTCCGCTTCACGATACTTGAGGGCATTTTCGATGAAGAGCGCAACCCGGGCGGTAACGACCTGGAGGATACGCAGATGGTCGCTAGTGAAGGCGTCCGGATCGGCCTGATAGAGCGCCAGCACGCCCACCAGACCATTGACTCCCTCGAGCGGCACCACCAGCGCAGAACGCGGCTCGGCCGAGTTTCTGGGGTCGTGTTTGAATCCTGCCTCGACGGCGGGGTTGCCGTTGATGATGGGGCGGATATTCTGCGCCACCCAGCCGCAGAGGCCTGTGCCAACCGGAATGCTGAGGGAGGAGAACAACCTGAAGTTGTCACCGCTGACAAACTCCGGCATGAGCAGATCGCCCTTGCGGACGAAGGCCACGATGGAATCGTAGGGCACGAGCTTGCGCAGCCTCATGGCGACTAGCGACAGGGTCTCGTCAAGGCTGAGGGAGTTGCCCAGATCCTGGCTCAATTCGAAGAGGGTATGCGCTTCCTGCCGGGCCAACGCAATCGAGGACAGGAAGTCGCTTTGGCTTCTGTTCTGGGCGGGGTTGTGTTCGAAGCCTGCAGCAGGCTTTTCTCCGCGCCCGACCGAACAGCTGAAGCTGAGCGAATCGAGGCTTTGTTTTTCCATGCTGCCCACAGCCACAGCTTCCAGATCCTGGTAGCGGCGTCCGAGAATCTCAACGACCCTGGGATCAAAGGCCTTGCCCGAATCTTGAGCAACCTCCCTCATAGCCATGTCGAGGGGCAGAGCCTTTCGGTACTGTCGGTCCGAAGCTAGGGCGTCGAGGCAATCGACCGCGGCCAGGATGCGGGCTCCGATGGGAATCTCTTCACCCTTGAGCCCGTCCGGATATCCCTCGCCATTCCACTTCTCGTGATGGGATCGAACGATGGGCGCCACCGGATAGGGAAAGGCGACCTTTTCCAGAATCTCGGCGCCGACCACCGGATGAATCTTCATCTTCTCGCATTCCTCGGGAGTGAGGCGGCCGGGTTTATTGATGATGTGGTCGGGCACGGCCAGCTTGCCGATGTCGTGCAGCAGGGCCGCCGCGCGCAGGGCATCGATTTCCTCGGCACTGAGGTTCATGTCCTTGGCGATCTCCACGGCGTAGGTGCGGACGCGGTGCAGATGCTTGTGGGTGGTGTGGTCCTTGGCGTCGATGGCCAGCGCCAGGCCTTCGATCGTGCGCAGGTGGAGCGCGCAAACCTCCTCCACGTGGCGCTTTTCTGTTTCCACCTGCTGGGCCTCAACCTCTACACGTTTCTTTTCCTCCTCCAGCCGGCCCAGATACATGTGATAGGAGCGATAGATTCCGTACATGATGGGGACGATGAGGAGGGCGTTTTCCCATCCGATATAGCGGTCGGCGAAGCTGACCAGCCCCACGATGGCCGCGCCCACGAGGTAATAGGGCAGCGACCAGAAGTAGGTCTCCGACCAGATATTGCGCAGCGCGTGCTTCTGGCTCAACGTGATGACGATGGCCACGGGAATGGTATTCGTGAGGAAGTAAATGCAGGCTGCCAGGAGAAGCAACAGAGGCATGCTGTTACGAAGAAATTCGTTGGAAACATGGTAAGCAACGTAGGTCAGGAAGATGGCGTTGGGGGTCATGCTGACGACGTTGAAGACGATCTTAATGGGATCCGGCCGGCGCCTAGTTTTCCACACGCTCTGCACCAGGGCCGAGGCGCAGCCAATGGCCAGAGTCTCGCCAAGGGAGAGCTCGAGGACTCCGAGCAGCACGAACAGGAAATGCACAGACATGGTGGTCTCGATGCCCGGCAGCCTTACCTTCAAGGTGGAGGCCAGAAGCGCGATGGTGAGGTAACACGCGAACTTCAGCCCGTCCTCTGAGCGCCAGTGCCCAAAAGCGCTCAACAGCACGCCCACACCGCAAGCCGCGGTGACGGTGACAAATACCTTGGCACGGATTGGCAAACCAGGATTCATCGTCCGGACTTTTCGCTCCCCCGTGTCCATGCGTGCAGGTGCCTGATCCCCTCGAATCAGGTTGGCCGCGTGGAAGCGGGTCCATGTCCTTCCGGAAGCAGACCCTCATCACCGACCACACGACCGCGCGGGACCTGCGAATTCCCAATCCTTTCATCGACAAGCCGGTGTGGCGTCTTTAAGGACAAAAGTGGTAGCACCGCGCAGAAAAGCGGCATGGTTGCCGCTTTCCGGTGGCGCTGCCGGGCGCTCCTGTGCGGCAAATCGAGACACTTGGAAGAAAAGATGGAAGGCGCGATCGGGCGCCGGAAGGCCGTAAGGGCCAAACAGTCTCCCCGCGTTGGACTCAACGGCGCCCAAGCCAAGGAGCCGGGGGCCGGGACGATTGGATTGGCGGTACCATCGCTTCATGGCATGGGGAGCGGAGCCAGGGGACTGCGTTCTCGGCGGGGTGCAGGTGCTCGACGGCGGCCTCGCCACCGAGCTTGAACACCAGGGCACGCGCATCGACGGACCCCTGTGGTCGGCGCAGGTGCTGGAGGATGCGCCGGAAAGAGTGGCCGCCGTGCATCGAGCCTATATCGAAGCCGGTGCACAATGCATCGGCACCGGAAGCTATCAGATTTCCCGCATGGGCTATGGGGAGTTGGAGCTGCCACCGGAGCGCGCCGATGACGCCCTGCTGCGCTCAGTGGAGCTGGCCCGCTCAGTGGTGAAGGAGTTTCCCGGCCGGCGGATTCTGGTCGCCGCCTCGCTGGGCCCCTACGGCGCTGCGCTCCACAATGGCAGTGAATACACGGGCGAGTACGGCTGTTCGTTTGAGGAATTGGTGACGTTTCACCGCGGCCGCATTGGAGTGCTGGCCGGAGCGCGTGGTGAACAGGCGCCGGATCTTCTCGCCTTTGAGACTTTTCCTTCGCTCGAAGAGGTTGGCGCCGTGGTGCAGGCCCTGGCTCCTTGGCCCGGCCTGCGCGCCTGGTTCAGCTTTTCCTGCCGTGACCCGAAGCACGTCTCGCACGGGGAACCCGTGGCCGAGTGCGCGGCGTTGCTGGCGCGGCTGCCGCAGACCGTGGCCATCGGCGTGAACTGCGTGCCGCCGCGATGGATCCGCTCGCTCATTGGCGAGCTGCGCGCCGCGTCGGATATGCCGGTGATCGTCTATCCCAACTCCGGCGAAGAATGGGATGGGGAGTGGTGCTGCTGGACCGGCACAACCGATCCGGCGGAGTTTGGAGCCATGGCAGACGGGTGGTTTCGGGCCGGAGCGCAGATTGTGGGGGGCTGTTGCCGGACCCGGCCCGCGCACATTCGCGCCGTGACCAAGGCGGCTGGGCTGGCTGCCGGGCGCTAAACCACGCTCAGCGCCGCCGTGCCGCGGCGCGGTGGCATGAACCGCTGGGCACGCCAGACAACAGATAGATGCTCAGAGCCGAGTAGCTTGCGCATCTGGCCGCGGGCATGGTCTGCCCAAGGGCCGCATCTGTCGAGCTTCGCATAGGCCTGCCAATGCCGCAGGGCCGCGCGGTGCTGATCGATGCGTTCATAGGCCAGGGCGAGGTTGTAGTGGGCGTCGGCATAACGTGGTGCGAGAGCCACGGCCTTGAGGTAGGCGGCGATCGACTCGGCCATACGTTCCATCTCGTCCAGTACGTTTCCCAGGTCAAAGTAAGCCAGCGCGTAATCGGGGTCGGCCTCGGTGGCGCGCCGGTAGAGCTCTTCGGCGCGACCATACTGGCACAAGTGGAAATACAGCGTCCCCAAATTGATGTAGGCCGCGGCGTAGGCACGATCGAGCCGCACGATCTCCTCGTAGAGGTCGATGGCGCGCTGTTTGTCGCCGCTCTCCTCCGCCTGGACTGCCTCCAGAAAGAGGTCCTGCACCTGGCGCGACCCGCCGGACATCACCCGGCGCAGGGGCTCCGGCCGCGGGGTGGAGGTCGACTGCTCTTGCACCCCAGCGCGCTCAAAGTCAAACAACAACTGCCCGCTGATGGGGTCCACCATCTCCCCGCGATGGCGGAACGCCAGCCGCGTGCCGGTGCGCACCACGCAGGCCTCGAGCAGCGGGTCAGCCATCCCTGCCACGGCCTTCATGGCCAGAATCGAGTGCCGGATGGAGGCCGCCGGCACATCCTCCTCGCGCAGCGCGCGCAAGGTCCGCAACTGCCCGAGATGCTGGAATGTGTAGGATTGTTGCTGGGGAATCAATCCTGCACGCTCCCAACCCTGCAACTGGCGGGAACTGATCTGCAAGATTCGCAACACATCCTGACGGCTATAGCTGGTCACTCTTGAGTACTCCCACCGGTAGTACGCGCTGCCGCAAGCGTCGACATTCGGTTCGAACCTGCCAGTTCCTGGTCCGGATCTCCCAGCCAGCCCGCTCGAGACAGCTCCTGAGAAACCACTCTAGCTCAAGATTATGCCAAGACTCCAAGTGGATAACCGGGCCGGAATCGCCGCGACTCCAAAAACTCGTGGATAACAGGTACATGTTTTGGTACCGGGTATCCGGTTCGCTATTTCGCAAAGCAGGATCCATCGGGATAGAATGCTGCCCTAATAGAATTCGCAAGATTCTTGCGAGGCTACGGGCCCAGAGTTTTCGGTCGACTTTTGCCGGAAGATACTGAAATCATAGGCAGCACGTCCCGCATCGCCGGTGTTGCAGGCCGGCGGATGGGATTCTCCCGTCGTGCGTTATGGATAAAGAAGGGCATCAGATTCAGGCAAGAATCGTGCTCGCGCTCTCTGCTCAGGAATGCCCGGTGCGCTCGGTCTCCGGAGGCCTGGAGGCGTTGCTTGGCTTCAGCGCGGATCAATTTCTAAGCGGCAGCGCCCGCTTGCAGGACCGCGTACACGCGGATGATCGCGTCCTCTTCACAGGTCTTCTTTCGCCCTCAGCTGGGCCCGCGGCGGGCAGCGCGAATCTTCGACTGCGCAGCGCCGCCGGCCGCGTAGTCTGCGTCAAGGCGGACTACCAGCGACGGACCAACGACGACGGCCAGGTCCTGCTCGACCTGCTGCTTCATGATGCGCGCACCTTGACCTACCCCGGCGACGCGTTGCTGGCGACCAACTTCAGAAACCTCATTGAGCACAGCCAGGAGTACATCTGCCTCAAGAACCGGCATCACGTGATCCTGGCCGCCAGCCCGGCGATGATCCAACTAACCACGTCGGCACGCACAGCCTCTGAGATGGCCGGCAACACCGACTACGACCTTTACCCCGAAAATGTGGCGGACTCTTCCTACCGGCTGGAGCAGCAGGCCCTTGCCGAAAAGCGGCTCGCCGAAGAGGTGCGGCAGCGGACGACGCAAGACGGACGCGGCATCTGGATCGACGACCGCAAGTATCCGCTGGACGACGCGCAGGGCGCGGTTGTGGGCCTTCTGAGCATTGCGCCGGAGGTCACAATGTATTTCGTGCCGGCGGCAAGGATACGGGAGAGCGAAGCCGCGTTGCGAGAGGCACAGAAGATCGCCCACTTAGGCAGCTTCGAACTGGACCTGCATAGCAAAACCTGGAGGTTCTCTCCGGAACTGAATCGAATCGTGGGAGCGGAGCCTGGCGACGGTCGCACCTTCGAGGAGTTCTGGGCCCTTATTCACCCCGAAGAGCGCGCAGACATGAGCGCGCGGCTGGACGGCATCCTCCAGGGCAAGGAAAGAGAATTCGAGCGCGAGTACCGGATTATCCGCGAGAATGATGGCGCTGTCCGCTGGGTTCACACGAGGGGCAGGGTCGAGCAGGATGTCGCAGGGAATCCGGCGCGGGTGCGCGGAACGGTCCAGGACATTACGGAGAAGAAGAAGGCCGAAGCGGAGCTGCGCGAGAGCAAGGAACTGCTTCAGCTCTTCATCGACCATGCGCCGGCTTCGCTGGCCATGTTCGACCGTGAGATGCGTTACTTGGCCGTCAGCCCGCGCTGGATTGAGACGTTTTCCTTCCAGGACAAAGAAATCCTCGGACATTCCGCTTACGAGATTTCTCCCGACCTTCCAGAACTCTGGAAGGAACACCACCGCCGCGCGCTTGCCGGAGAAACCATCCCATTGCATGAGGCTCTTTTCTTGCGGGCCAATGGGAACCGGCGCTGGGTGCGCCGTGAGGTTCGGCCATGGTTCACGGGCGAGGGACAGGTCGGCGGGGTCGTCATCCTGACCGAAGACATTACCGAACGAAAACAGGCCGAAGCGGAGCTGCGCGAGTCCAAAGAGATCTTTCAGCTGTTTATCGAGCAAGCACCCGCGGCACTGGCCATGTTGGACCGCGAGATGCGCTATCTGGCCGTGAGCCAGCGGTGGATCGAGATGCACGAGCTGGAAGGACGCGAGCTGATCGGCCGGTCGCATTACGAGATCTTCCCGGATCTGCCCGAGGATTGGATTGCGCGCCATAGGCGCGCGCTGGCGGGTGAGCCCATCCCCATGGAGGAGGGTCGATTTCCATGGAAAGGCAAAGTGCAGTGGGCGCGGCGCACCGTTCTGCCCTGGAGGAACGCCGAAGGGCAAATAGGGGGCATTGTAATTTTCACCGAGGATATTACGATCAAAAGGCAAGCCGAAGAGCGCATGCGCCTGGCGGCCTCGGTGTTTAACCACGCTTCCGAGGGCATTACCATTACAGACCCCAAGGGGACGATTCTGGAGGTCAACGAGGCATTCACGCAGATTACCGGCTACACGCGCGAGGAGGCGGCAGGAAAGAATCCCCGCATTCTTCAGTCGGGCTTGCAGAGCCGGGAGTTCTACGAGAACATGTGGCGCTCGCTCGTTGAAAACGGCCGGTGGTCGGGCGAGATCTGGAATCGCAATAAGGGGGGCGAGATCTTTGCCGAAGAGATGGTCATCACGGCCATCCGCGACGCCGAGGGCAATACTCAGAACTATGTAGCCCACTTCACCGATGTAACGCGGCAGAAGGAGCAGGCGCGTGAGTTGGAGCGGATGGCGCAGTACGATGCGCTAACCGGGCTGCCCAACCGGCTTCTTCTTCGTGATCGTTTGCAGCAGGCCATGGCCCACGCCCGCCGGAGCAACCAGTCGCTCGCCGTAGCCTATTTCGATCTGGACGGTTTCGGAACGATCAACGACGAGTATGGGCAGGAAACCGGCGACCGGATGCTGGCGGCGTTGGCCCAGCGTCTCAAGCGGGCCTTGCGGGAGGGCGACACGCTGGCCAAGCTGGGCGGGGATGAGTTTGTTGCGGTGTTGCTCGATCTGCCCCGGAACGAAGATGCCCTTCCGGTGATGAACCGCCTGCTGCGCGCCGCTGCGCGCCAGGTGCACATCGGAACCGAGGTTCTGCGCGTCTCGGCGAGCATCGGCGTGGCCTTTTATTCCGGCAGCGCAGAGACCGATGGCGATGGGCTGCTGAGCGATGCCAGACAGGCCTTGCAACAAGCCAAAACGAACGGGAAGAATCGCTATCATATCCTCGATCCCGTTCAGGACATGGCCAATCGCGGCCATTTTGAAAGCCTGCAGGGGATCCGGCAGGCTCTGCACCGGCATGAATTTGTTCTCTATTACCAGCCCCAGGTGAATATGCGCACCGGCAAACTGGCCGGTGTTGAGGCTCTCGTCCGCTGGCAGCATCCGCGGCGTGGATTGCTGGCGCCGGATGCTTTTCTGCCGGTCATCGAGAATCATCCGCTCCTGGCCGAGTTGGACAGGTGGGCGATCGATCATGCCCTGACGCAGATCGAAGCCTGGCAGGATGACGGGCTGGAGATACCGGTAAGCGTGAACGTGAGCGCGCAAGAGCTGCAGCAGGCTGATTTCGTGGACTGGTTGCGGAGACGGCTGGCTGTGCATTCCCGCGTCAAGCCGAGCATGTTGCAGCTCGAAGTGCTGGAAACCACCGCGCTCCAGGATCTGGCGAGAACCTCAGAGGTGCTGGAAGCTTGCAGGCAGATGGGCGTCTCCTTCGCGCTCGACGACTTCGGTACGGGCTATTCCTCATTGACCTATCTGAAGCATCTGCCCACCAAAGTGCTCAAGATCGACCAGAGCTTTGTGCGCGACATGGTGGAAGAGCCGGAGAGTTTGGGAATCCTCGAGGCGGTGCTGGCTTTGGCGACGGCCTTCCGGCGCGAGGTAGTGGCTGAAGGCGTTGAAACCGTGGAGCACGGTGTGATGCTGCTGCAGCTGGGATGCGAGGTGGCGCAGGGATACGGCGTGGCCCGGCCCATGCCGCCCCATGACCTGCCAGGATGGCTGGCGCGCTGGCGCCCTGACCCGCGCTGGGTGGCAACGCCAGAAGTTCGCTCCGGCAACCGCTCGCTGCTTTATTCCAGCGTGGAGCACCGTGCCTGGCTGGGGGCCTTCGAATCGTATCTCCAAGGCAAGCGCCACGCGCCGCCGCTCCTCAATCCCACGGGGTGCCGCTTCGGCTCTTGGCTGGAGAATGAACGTCAGGCCGGACGCGATCATTTCCCTGCCTTCCAGGCCATCGAGACGCTACACCACCAGCTTCACCAGTTGGCCCTGGAGATCCTCGACCTCCAGTCTGACGGGCACATTTCCCTCAGCCTGTCCCGGCTGGAAGCGCTGCATGGCCTGCGCGATAAGTTCCTCGAACGGCTGACGGCCCTGAATTGACAGCCCGTGGCGACCATTTGATTCCGCCCATCCCGCGGCCGAAAGTGGGGATATGCCTGGACGCCCAGGCGCGCACCGGACCACCCAGGCAACTTTTTGCCGCGCGCAAACGTCCTCTACGTAGAGTGGTTGTGTCGAAATAAAGCTGCCTGTCGCACTTAGAACCTCGATCTTTCCCTCATGTATTCTTAGCAAGAGGAATAGCCGCGTGAGCATATTGCAGACACATGGGCGCGGGAATTGTGCTCGCAAGCCAGCATTTATGGTTGCGGTCACGATTCTGTGTCTGCTCCTGCTGACGCTGCTGGCTGTAGCTCAGGTCGCGCACACGCACCCGAACCCCAACGACGCCTACAGCTGCCCGCTCTGTGTGGCGATGCACACCGTAGTCCCCACGGCGGCGGTCGCAGCCTTGATCATCCTGGTGCAGGTGGGCATCCCTGTGCCAGTTCTTAAGTCCCGCTCCGTCATCCGGTACTGGAATCCAAAGCTCTTCACGCGCCCCCCGCCCAGCGGCTGCTAGGGCATTTCTCCGATCTCCCGGATCAATCCGCCTTCTAGGCCCATCGTCTCGCCGGGCAGGCAGGACGCACGTGGATCTCCCAGACTGGCTTTCCAGCCGGGAAGAGTTGCCCCAATGCGAAAAGAGATTGCCGTTCCGCTCTCGCGCCGGCAGGATTTTCCATCGCTTTAGCAACCTTTCAGGAGACTCTTGATGGCACTCCATCGCCGACTTATCATCGCGATTCTTCCCCTGCTCACCTTAGCCCTTGTGGCGGCCCCAGCCTCCGCGCAGGGCAGCGGCGCGGGAAAGATCTATGGAACAGTTACCGATCCGACCGGAGCGGTGATTCCGAATGCGACGATCCACATAACTAACGGTGTGAGCGGCTTTCATCAGACCACGACCACTAACTCCACCGGTCAGTTCAGTTTTTCTAATGTTCCCTTCAATCCCTACCAGATCAATGTCACCGCCCAAGGCTTCGCTTCCCTCAGTCAGAACACGACGGTGAGTTCGGCTGTGGGAACATACCTCAACCTGGTGCTGAAGATAGGTGCCGCCACGCAGAGCGTGACCGTGCAATCCCTGGGTCCGCTGGTGGAGAACACCTCTACCTTGCATGTCGATGTATCCCGCCACCTATTCGTCACAGTGCCGCTCGAGAGCCAGTCATCAGCCCTCAGCTCGCTGGTCACGGAGACAACACCAGGCGTCACGGCGGACGCCAACGGGATGTTTCACGCCCTTGGCGACCACGCGTCCAGCTCATTTTCGATCGACGGCGAACCGATTACCGACCAGCAGAGCAAGGTTTTCTCCAATGAGCTCCCCGCAAACGCGGTGCAATCGCTTCAGGTCATCGAAGGCGCGCCTCCGGCGCAATACGGAGACAAGACCAGCCTGATCATCGTGGCCACCACGCGTTCCGGACAGGGCGTGACCAAGCCCACCGGGAGCATTTACAGCTCGTATGGGAGCTTTGGGTCGACGACGGGGGGATATTCTCTCTCCTACGGCGGTTCCAAATGGGGTAATTTTCTCGAGATGGACGGACTGAACACGGGGCGCTTTCTCGATGCCCCGGAGTTTTCTGTCTTCCACGCCAAAGGAAATGAAGAGAATGCCTTCGACCGAGTGGATTATGACATCGGGAAGAATGATTCCATCCACGTGAATTTCAACTACACCCGCTCCTGGTTCCAGACGCCGAACGCCTACGACAACCTGAGCGTACAGAACGTTCTCGCCTCAACCGGCGAAAACCCCAACCCCGCCTTCGGCAATGTGGGCAACACCGACCAGCGCTCCCAGATCAAGACCTTCAACATTGCGCCGGACTACACGCGCATCCTCAGTTCCAATGCCGTGCTCAACTTTATGGTCTACGTGCGCCGCGACGGGTATCACTACTATCCCAGCGGCAACCCGCTGGCCGACTTCAGTGCGGTCAATCTGCAAACCTCTTCCATCGGCCAGTTCCGCACGCTCACGAACGCGGGCACGCACGCCAATTTAACCTACGCGCACGGACATCAGAATATATTGGCCGGAATTGAGTACGAGCAGACCTTTCTGCGCGAACACGACAGCCTGGGAATCGTGGACAACACCTATAACTCACCGTGCATGGATGCGCGGGGCGATCCGCTCCCTGGGTATGCCGCTCCCTCCGGGTGCGATGGCATCACGTCTTTCGCCAATCCGGACTATCGTCCTGTGTTGCGGCCTTACGACCTGACACGCGGAGGCATGGACTTCACGTTCTTTGGCCATACCGACGTCAAGGAGCTGGCGCTTTACCTCGAAGATCAGATCCGGGCCGGCAATTGGCACTTCAACCTGGGCACGCGCGAGGACGTTTACAATGGCCTCACCGACGCCAACCAGACCGAACCGCGCATCGGCATCTCCTATCGCGTCGCGCCAACCAATTCTGTATTAGGCATCTCCTATGCGCGCACCCTGGAGACACCATTCAACGAGAACCTAGTGCTCTCCAGCCAGGGGTGCGCAGACTCGGTTCTGGCGCCGCTCCTTTCCTGTACGCCGGGAGTCTCGGGGGATATGCTGCCGGGATACCGCAACGCGTTTCATGCCAGCGTCCAGCAGGGCGTCGGCAAGCACCTGGTGTTGAGCGGGGAATATCTCTGGGTATACACCAAGGACGCCTTCGACTTCAGCGTGCTGGGGAACACGCCCATCACCTTCCCCATCGACTGGCATAACTCCAAGATCACCGGCTATGCGCTGCACGCTACGGTTCCTACCTATCATAACTTCAGCGCTTACTTCGACGGCGCGTCAGTGGCGGCTCGCTTCTTCCCGCCGCAGGTGGCCGGCGCGGGAGCCACGGTGGGACAGCCGGGCTATCCCTTCCGCATCGATCACGATGAAGCATTCAACGAGAATACGCATGTGCAATACACCTTACCCAGCAATGGCAAAATCCTGGACGGCATCTGGGGCGGCTTCAACTGGCACTTCGACTCGGGCATGGTGGCGGGATCCACGCCTTGCTACGGACTCAGCTCGCTGGATCCGAACACGCCCTGCATCAACAGCACGGTCACGCTGACGAACGGTCAACCTGGAATTGCCATGCTTGACAACAACATCCCTGCCACGAGAAACCCCGTGACCGGCGCCTCCGTGGCTCTTCCCTTCAACGCCGATGAGGAGTTTGAGGCGGGATTGGCATGCAACGGAGTGCGCGCCACGCCGACCCGCGCCTTGCCCGCAGTTTGCCCGGCGTCGGAGCTTACTTCGAGCTTGCTGAAGATTCCCGCGCCCAACACCGGCAACAACGATCACAATCCGCCCCGCGTCCTGCCCCACAGTCTGTTCGATGTCTCAGTAGGCAAGAACAACATCTTCCATGCCCACAAGTACAAGACGAACCTCACCCTGACGGCCATCAACCTCGCGAACAAGTACGCGCTGTATAACTTCCTGTCCACCTTCAGCGGCACGCACTACATAACGCCGCGCGCCTTGACTGCGACGGTTACCATGGATTTCTAACTGGCGGAGCGATGCGCGAGTGCATGGGCAGGCGGAAGATGCCTGCCCATTTTTTCGTCCTGTGCGGCGGGGTTGTTTCTTTCGCCTGGCCGAGGGGCGTCTGCCCGGGCGGCAACAGGCAAGAGAGCGCGCATCTCAGCGGGGTCGGCGATGCCGCGGCTTCGGCTCGGCGGATCGCTGGTGCGCGACGGATCGCAATTACTTGAAACAAATATGGTTGTTCACTCCGGATGGAGGCGCCTGCGGGCTGGGAAATTTTCTGGTTCCTTCGTCGCCGGAACTCTGTCATACTTGATTGTGCCCACCCGGTACGTCCAATCCCAATCATCCAATCGTGAGGTCGCATCGATGTCGGCGAAATATGTCTTTGTGACGGGCGGAGTTGTGTCCAGTTTAGGCAAGGGGCTGGCGGCAGCCTCCATCGGCTGCCTGCTTGAGAGCCGCGGCCTGCGTGTGAACCTGATGAAGTTTGACCCCTACCTCAACGTCGATCCGGGAACCATGTCGCCCTTTCAGCACGGGGAGGTTTTCGTCACCGACGACGGCGCTGAAACCGATCTCGACTTAGGCCATTACGAGCGGTTCACGCATGCTCCGCTCTCGCGCGACAATAACTACACCACAGGACGCATCTACGAGCAGATCATTCTCAAGGAGCGCCGCGGCGACTATCTGGGCAAGACCGTTCAGGTCATCCCCCACGTGACCAACGAGATCAAAAGCGCCATGCGCAAGGTGGCGTCGAATGGCGCGGACATAACCATTGTGGAGATCGGCGGGACGGTGGGCGACATCGAGTCTCTGCCCTTTCTTGAGGCCATCCGCCAAATGCGCCAGGAGTTGGGCCGCGAGAACACCGTGTTTGTGCATCTGACGCTGGTGCCTTGGATCGCGGCGGCCCAGGAACTGAAGACCAAGCCCACGCAACACTCGGTGAAAGAGCTGCTGTCAATCGGAATCCAGGCAGATATTCTGCTCTGCCGCTCCGAACACCCACTTAGCCGTGATATCAAGCAGAAGATTGCCACCTTCTGCAACGTGGAGGAGAAAGCGGTAATCGGCGCCAAGACGGTACCTTCAATTTACGAGGTGCCGCTGTGTTTCGCACAGGAAGGCGTGGATGCGCTTATTCTCAAGTACCTCCACAGAGAGGCGCCTGAGGCTGATTTAGATCAGTGGAAGAATCTGGTAGACCGCTGCTACAACCCCAAGGATGAAGTCTCAATAGCGATTGTTGGAAAATATGTCGAGTATGAAGACAGCTATAAGTCACTGAAAGAAGCCCTAACACATGGCGCAATCTCACAAAGTCTGAAACTCAAGGTAACTTGGATCGAAGCTGAAGGTTTAGAGTCAGAAACAGCAGGCGACCGCAGTTATGAATCGCAGTTAGAGGGATTCGACGGCATACTTGTTCCCGGCGGCTTCGGCAAGCGCGGCATAGAGGGTATGTTGAACGCCATCCGCTACGCGCGTGAGAAGCAGGTCCCCTACTTCGGTATCTGCCTTGGGATGCAGAGCGCGTGCATCGAGTTCGCGCGCAATGTGTGCGGGTTGAAGGACGCCAACTCCAGTGAGTTCGATCCCGCCGCGCAGCATCGCATTATTTACAAGCTGCGCGAGCTGTTGGGCGTGGAAGAGATGGGCGGGACGATGCGATTAGGCGCGTGGACTTGCGTCTTGCAGGAGGATACGCTGGCGTCGCGCGCTTACGGCGGGGCCACGGAGATCAGCGAGCGTCATCGCCACCGGTACGAATTCAACCGTGAGTACGAAGCGCTGCTGACCGGCGCCGGGCTGCGGATTAGCGGCGCCACCCCGGACGCCACCTACGTCGAGATCGTCGAAATTCCCGGCCATCCTTTCTTTCTCGGCTGCCAGTTTCACCCCGAGTTCAAGTCGAAGCCTCTGGAGCCGCATCCGCTGTTCCGGGAGTTTGTGGCGGCCAGTTACAGAAACAGAGGCCGGTGTTTGGGGCCTGAGTTGAGCCGGACCTTCAACCAGTTGACGCGCGCATGATGGAGCAGTCCGCCAAAGCACGCACGGCCAGGCGAGGTCAAAGCCGATCGGCGCCTGAACAGGCGTGAGCGCGAGAAAGGACGTGAGGGCCGGTTCCGCGCCAGGTCATTGTTTTCGGTCTGGCTTTCGGCGCACGTTAAAATTGAAGCATGATCAAAGGCATCTCCTTTCTGCGCCCCGCCGGGAGCCAAGCGTCCTACGACCGCTTGGCGGGCTTTTTTGCCGCGCTGGGTTTTGCACCGGGCAAGGGTTGGCAGGAAGAGGATAGCCGCGGAGCTTCGTTCCTGGCCCCGCTGGGAAACCTTGAATTTGTAGACGGTCAAATGCCTTGCACCGCCGAAGTGCTGGTTGAAGTGACCTCACTGGATGCCGTGCACCAGGCCGCCGAGGCTTGGTTGCGCGCCCAAGGCAGCGAGGGGGCCGTCGGCCGCCTTGGTCCAATTTCAGAAACCCACTGGAAGTCGCGCATCTTCACGGTCGAGCCTGAGCCTGGTTTCGCAGTCGGCTTCTGGGCCTGGACAGATCCACTGAAGGGCAAAGCCATCGCCGTTGAGGGCGATCTTTCTGCGGCGGGAATGAGGTTTGCCATCGTTGTCTCGCGCTGGAACGCCGTTGTGACCGATCGTCTTCTTGAAGGCGCTCTAGATGCGCTTTTACGCAGCGGGGCAAAGCGCGCCGATATTCAGATTGTGCGCGTACCCGGCGCATGGGAGATTCCCGCCGCCGCCCGCGCCTGCGCCAACGCCGGCCAGGTGGACGCCATCATTCCCCTTGGCTGCCTGCTGCGGGGCGAAACCGCCCACTACGAGGCCATCTACAACGAGGTGGCGCGGGGCATCGGGCAGTCGCAGCAGGAGACCGGCATTCCCCACAGCTTCGGCGTACTCACTTGCGAAACCCTGGAGCAGGCTCTCAACCGCGCGGGCATCAAAGGCGGCAACAAAGGCTTCGAGGCCGCTGCCGCCGCCATCGAGATGGTGAGCCTGCACCGGAAGCTCCATCAAGGCGGCCGCGCTTGAGCTCCGGACCCCGCCGCAAAGGGCGCGAGCTGGCCATGCAGATGCTCTTTCAGGCCGACATAGGCCGCCAAACTCCCGAACAAGTCCTGGCCACGTTCTGGAAGGCCGGCGGCGAGGTCGATCCTCTGGTTCGGGCCTTTGCTGAGGATCTGTTCCGCGCCGCCCAAGAACGCCAGCGGGAGATCGACAGACTCATCACCGCTCACTCCCAGCATTGGCGCCTGGAGCGGATGCCCGCTGTCGATCGCAACCTTCTCCGGATGGCCGTCGCCGAGATGCTGGTGTTCAAGTCCACGCCTTTCCCCATCATCATCAATGAGGCTCTGGAGATTGGCCGGCGCTATTCGGCACCCGAGTCGCTGAATTTTCTGAACGGCGTGCTGGACTCGATCGCCCACGCCCTGC
>JAKABE010000023.1 GCA_021801945.1 Acidobacteriota bacterium | reverse complement strand
TGTCAGTGTGGGCGTGGGTGCTGGGCGCAGGACTGGCCGTGGCCGACGGCTTGGTATGGGCCGAGCTGGGCGCAATGTTCCCGCGCGCAGGCGGCTCATATGCGTTTCTACGTGAAATCTACGGCCCCGAGGGCGCGGGCAACTGGCTGAGCTTTCTGTTTGTGTGGCAGGTAAGCTTCACCGCGCCGCTGTCGATCGCCTCGGGGTGCATCGGGTTATCGGGGTTTCTGGCGGTCTTTTGGCCGGGACTGGAAACGGCGCCGATCGCGGCCTGGCCGGCGCTGCACTATGCGAACTTTGCCGCCGCCGGAGCATGCGTGCTGGTGACGGCGCTGCTCTACCGCAATCTGAGCTCGATTACGCGCCTGGCTTGGGTGCTATTTGCCGGAGTCATTGCCGCGCTGAGCGGAGTCATCGTCTCCGGCTTTACGCACGCGGCGGCCACCGGGGGCTGGCACATGCCAGCCGCGCCCGCGCTGCCCGCGGCCTTGGCGCTGGGAGGCCTAGCGCAGGCTACGCTGGTCGCCACCTACGATTATTGGGGCTACTACAACATCTGCTTTTTGGGTAGCGAGGTGCGCCAGCCGGAGCGCACGATTCCGCGCGCCATTCTGCTCTCAGTGCTCTTTGTCTCGGCGTTTTATATCGCCATGAACATGGCCGCACTGCCATCGCTGCGCGAGGCTGTGGCGCACGCCGCCGAGAGCGCCGCGGTGCGTATGCAACTGGCGGCCGAGATCGCGCGCTCGGCCTTTGGGCACTGGGCCGGGTACACGATTGCCGCGCTGATTGTGTGGACCGCGTTTGCGTCGGTCTTTTCGCTGCTGCTGGGCTACTCGCGCGTGCCCTATGCGGCTGCGCGCGACGGCAACTACTTTAGCTTTCTGGCCGCTGTTCATCCCAAGCACGGGATTCCTCACCGCTCACTGGTGGCGCTGGGGATGGTGGGGGTGGTGTTCTGCTTCTTTTCGCTGGTGCAGGTGATCACCATGCTGGTCATCACGCGCATTCTGCTGCAATTCTTGCTGCAACAGGCGGGCGTGATCTGGCTCAGGATCCGGCAGCCGGAGCTGAAGCGGCCGTTCAAGATTCCGCTCTACCCGCTGCCGCCGCTGGCGGCGATGGCGGGGTTCATCTTCATCCTCGTGAGCCGCTCGCATGCGCTGGGAGAGCTGGCCGCGGCGGGAGGAATTGGGGTTTCGGGCACGCTGCTTTATCTGTGGCGCGCGCGGCGGTTGGGGCAGTGGCCGTTTGCGCGGTCGGCGGACACTGCATAATTTCCCTATGAACACTGTGCACCACGACGCCGCAATCCACCACGACGCCACAATCCAGGATCAGTTCACGCGGCAGGCAGAGCCTTTTGTCGAGCGGCACGGGCGCGGCAAAGATGCGCTGCTCGATGCGATGGCCGCGTGCGGAGAGTTTCGTGCGGAAGACACACTGCTGGATGTGGCCTGCGGGCCGGGGATTGTCTCCTGCTACCTTGCGCAGCGTGTGCACCACGTGACCGGGCTGGACGTGGTGCCCGCCATGCTGGAGCGGGCGCGCCGCCTGCAAACCGAGCGGGGCGTACCCAACGCGACCTGGAGCCCGGGATTGTCGACCGAGCTGCCGTTTACGGCCGGCAGCTTTGAGGGCGTCGTGACGCGGTTCTCGCTGCATCACTTTCTGGAGCCGGCGGCTGCCCTACGCGAGATGAAACGTGTGGCGAAGCCGGGCGGCACGATTGTGGTGTGCGACGTTGCGCCGGACCCGGAGACGCAAGAACGCTTCGACCACTGGGAGAAGCTGCGCGATCCGTCTCATACGCAGGCCCTGACTGCGGCGGAGATGGAAGCACTGGGAGAAGCCGCCGGGCTGAGTCTGCACGCGAAACAGATGTGCATGCTGGAGATGGATCTGGAGAATCTGCTGGCCGGCTCGTTCCCTAAGGATGGCGATGCGGAGCGGATTCGCGCGCTGTTTGCGGAGGAGATTCAGGCAGGGACCGACATGCTAGGCGTGGCCGCGCGGCGGAAAGATGGCGCGGTCCAGATCGCCTACCCGGTAGCCGTGTTCGCCTGGCACAACTGCGACTGAAATCTGGGATTTATTCCCTGGGTAGAAAGAGCTTTTCGCCGAAAATCTCACAAATCTTGTGACAGGCGGCCCCTGCGGCGTGTCTAATAAAACAAGGTCGGCGGAGCCTTCCCCTCCGTTGCGAGGTCAACTTATGCTCATCGGCAAACCACCCGATATCCCTTCGTCGGAGATCACATCCCAGAGCCAATACCTCAAGTACCTGAACCGCCGGCGCTTCTTGCGCGGCGCAGCCCCGAGCGTGGCGGCTTTGGGCGTTGCGGCACTTGGTGCAGACCGGCTGGCGCGGGTCTTGGCTCCGCAGGCAACTGTGCTGGCCGACGCCACCCTCACCAAGCTCAAAACTGTCTACAGCCCGCTCACGACCGCGGACGAGCAATTGACTCCCTTGTACGACATCACTCACTACAACAACTTTTACGAGTTTGGGGTGAGCAAGGACGATCCTTACAAGCACGCCAGCGGGATGCCTACGCGGCCGTGGAGCATTCAAGTGGAGGGGCTGGTGAACAAGCCGCGCACCTTCGGCATCGAAGACCTGCTCAAACTGCGCCCCCTTGAAGACCGCGTCTACCGCCATCGCTGCGTGGAGGCATGGAGCATGGTGATACCGTGGGTGGGCTACTCGCTTTCGGAGCTCATCAAGCAATGCGAACCGTTCGCGACGGCAGAGTATGTGCAGTTTCTCTCCTACTACAACCCGCATGTGGATAAGTGGTCAGCCGAGGACCCCGGAATTTACTGGCCATACCGCGAAGGATTGCGCATGGACGAGGCCATGAACCCGCTGACGTTGCTCACCTTTGGGCTCTATGGCCAGACGCTGCCCAACCAGGACGGCGCGCCGGTGCGCATCGTGGTGCCGTGGAAGTACGGGTACAAATCCGCAAAATCGATCGTGAAGATGCGCTTTGTGAAGAACCAGCCGAACACCACTTGGAACAGCCAGTCGCCGCAAGCGTACGGTTTCTACTCGAATGTGAACCCCAACGTAGACACAGTGCCCTGGAGCCAAAAAACCGAAAGGCGCATCGGATTGCCTTTCTACGAGCAACTCCGCACCACGCTGATGTTCAACGGCTACGGTGATCAGGTGGCTTATCTCTACAAAGGCATGAATCTAAAAAGGGATTACTAGGGTCTCCTAACTGAAGTTTGCAGCACAATAGAACCGTCGAGTGGAGTTGGTCGCGTCTTTGCGGTTCACCGCGGTGGGGACTCGAAGGATCAACGGTTGTTTTTCGGCGAACCTCTATTGTTACACCACGCGAACTAAGGGCCGGCAGGTCAAAGATTCAGAGCCGACTGGGAGAACAACGATCCAATGGATTCGAATAGGATGATGCAGTCTCTTCCCTGAATGGTGATCATCGCTGCCATTGAGTTTCTTTTCATCCGCTGCTGCAAGACTGACTTCGAGCGGCCGGATAGTGGAGCCCGGTTCAAAGGATCGGACTGGAAGTTTGCTCTTTCACCCCGCGTGATTGGGAGACGCTTCATGGTCTTTCCGCAATTCAGCCACAGCGGCATGACGGACGAGATCCCGGATGAGTGATCCACGATCTTCCGCTTCGAACGCCAATCCACACAAGGGATCAATGTGCCCCGCAAATTTCTTATCTTGCTCAAGACGCTGACGTGGTTAGCCTGTCTGTCGCCGCTTGCCTGGTTGGTATGGGGCGTGGTGACGAACAACCTGGGGCCCGATCAGACGGCCGCTATTACCTTTACCACAGGCAGTGCCACACTGGACTTGCTGGCCATTACGTTGGCCATTTCTCCGGTTCGGAGGCTGGTTCCGCGGCTCGGCTGGCTCATCCAGTTCCGGCGCCTAATGGGGCTCTTCGCATTCTTCTACGGGTCGCTACACCTGCTCACCTACGTGTGGCTCTACGCAGGCTTCAATGTAGGACTGATGATCTCCGATATAGCCAAGCGGCGCTACATCACCATGGGCATGGCCGCGTGGCTGCTGCTGCTGCCGCTGGCCGCCACGTCAACCGCATGGTCGATCCGCAAGCTGGGCGGCAAACGTTGGAGCCGGATGCACTTGCTCATCTACCCGGCCATCGTCTGTGGCATCATTCATTTCTGGTGGCAGATGAAGCCGGGGGTATTGAAGCCGCTGGACATGACGGTCATCGTGGCCGTGCTGCTGCTGGCGCGGCCGGTGCTCAAGTGGGCGCAACGCCACAAGGCGCGTGCAGCGGCTACCTGATTCTACGCCTCGGTATGCGCAGTCAATCGAAGGGCAGCAGCGTTCCTGCTACCGGATGAAAGCTCTTGCGGTGAAGTGGAGTGGGGCCGAGGCGCTGGAGCGCAGCCAGGTGTTCCGGCGTGCCGTAGCCTTTGTGGCGCGCCAGGCCGTAGCCGGGAAATTCGCGGTCCAGCTTGACGAGCAGGCGGTCGCGGTAAACCTTGGCCAGCACGCTGGCCGCGGCGATGGAGATACTCTGCGCGTCACCGCCGATGATAGCTTCCTGAGGGCAAGGCCAATCGATGGTGTCTCGGCCATCAATGAGCAGAAAATCGGGGATAACGCCGAGTTGTTCCACGGCGCAACGCATGGCCTCTAGAGAAGCACGGCGGATATTGATGCGGTCGATAGTCTCCACATCGACGGCCGCGACCGCGCAAGCCAGCGCGGAGGCGCGAATCGCGCCGTCGAGTCCGTTGCGCGTCTTTTCCGAAAGCTTTTTCGAATCGTTGAGGTCTGGCAGGTGGCACTCGTCGCGAAGGATGACCGCAGCGGCCACTACCGGCCCGAAGAGGCAGCCGCGGCCCACTTCGTCCAGGCCGACGATCAACCGCGCGCCGCCCCGCCGCGCCGCCACCTCGAAGTTCCAACCGCAGACCGGTCCCTTGACCATGGCTTGAGTATAGAAAGCCCGGGCGGATGGGACTGTCACCTTGCTGACTTGATAATTGTTATTCGGCCATCCTATTCCCGCCCAAGAGCTCAGAGCGCATGATTTTACATCGGCAACTTCGTGCAGCGCCGGCTTCCCAGCCTTCTGTAGCGTGGGCTTCCAGGACCACGCTCATGGGCCATTTGAAACCAAACCGTCTGGTCAAGGAACTAGCCCCAAGAACAGAAATGCAGTATTTCAGAGTGCAGTCCGATGGGACGCTCAGCTCCCAATTTGGCACCTGCCAGTCCGCGTCTCAAATCAGGAGCCGCAAGCGCGGGCTTCCAGGAATGACTAGATACGGTTCTGGCTCGCCTGCTTAGACTTACGTCATTCCCTGGAAAGCAGGAGGCTGGCATGATTGTCAGAACGCAAAGCAAGGGCCGCGAATGCATCGGATTGCGCGTCGGCGCAAACGACGTCATACGCTATTTCCCCAGGGGCATGGCGGTGATCGAGTTACATCTGGATCATCTGCGCATCCAGTGCGTGTTAGCGGCCGACTTTTGGGAAGGCCAACCGGAGATTCGCGATCCCCGGCTGTCTGCGTGGCTGGTGGCCAAGAACTTCCACGAAAAGCCGGGCGAGGCGCCGATGGCGCTGGCGATGATTCCCTCTGGGCCGAACTCCTTCCGGCTGCGCCCTGTTTTCAAGCCACCTGCCAGATCCCCCCTCTCAGAAATACCAACGTAGAAGGATTGCGGAGTGGCGGCCTCGGTGTTCAGGGGTTTGAGGGCTAATCCATGGGCGTGACAGTGACTATGAGCTGCATGGAACCTTTGCTGGCATCGGTGGCGTTTGCCTCCAGCCAATCAAAGCTGCAACGCGAAATAGCAGCACGACACAGGTAAGTATCCCCCGGCAAAGCCGGGGGCATGATTGTTTGAGCCGCTCAAAGCGGCTGAGCGGGGTCGCTGACGCGGCCCCGTGTTGATGTCGGGCCACCTCGTCGGTGGCTGGTCACTTCCACATGTTGAGTTGGTCCAGGCGCTGGTCTTCCTTCTCCTGGTTGCGTATGTAGGCGCGGATCACTGCTTTGTCGCGCCCCACCGTCGATACGAAATAGCTCCGCGCCCAGAAGTGCTGCCCAACAAAATTCTGCCGACGCTCACCGTAGACCCGTGCAAGATGGATCGCGCTCTTGCCCTTCATGTAGCCCACTACCGCTGACAGCGCGTACTTCGGCGGAATCGACAACAGCATGTGCACATGGTCCGACATCAGGTGACCCTCTTCAACCCGGCTCTGCTTCTGCTCGGCCAAGCGCCTTAGCGCTTCGCCCAAATGCGGCCGCAGCCCCTGACACAACACTTTGCGCCGGCATTTGGGAATGGAAATTACATGGTATTTGCACTCCCGCTGGGAGTGGCTTAAACCCTCATACTCGCCCATCCGGGAACTCCTCCTCGTGTGCTTGGCGGCTCACGATTGGAGTTTCTTGGATGGACTCCCGAAAATGTCAAACTTCTACTGCCACCCCGGAGAGCCGGGGGGACTCCCGCTCCCGCTAGGGCCGATTAACATGAATGGCGCGAACGGCGTTGCGAGTTAAGATTCGGCCGAGGCACCGGGCGACGGCCGTGTCAAACTCACCGCCGAAGACAATCGAGTCACGTTGACGAAACACAGACTGCGAGACGGTGCAACAGTGATTGCTTCCTTACGTGCCCGTCAGCCGTGCCGGATGAACGTCCCATTGTGCAGCTCGGCCATGGCCTGGCGCAGCTCTTCCTGGGTGTTCATCACAATCGGGCCGTACCATGCCACCGGCTCATCGAGCGGCTTGCCGCTGACGAGCAGGAAGCGAATGCCCTCCGGACCCGCCTGCACCACAATCTCGTCGCCGCGGTCGAAGAGTACCAGTGAGTGATTCTGGGCATCATAGACCGGCTGAGCGCCGGGATCGACAGCCGACTCGGTGAGCACCGCCTGCGGCTCCGAGGCGTCGCGGAATGTTCCCGAGCCTGCAAAGACGTAGGCGAAGGCATTGCGCGTGATTTCCACCTGAAAGCGCCGGCGCTTCAGGGGCGGGACGGAAATGTCCACGTATCGGGGGTCGGCAGCTACACCCTCGACCGGGCCAGTTTTGCCCCAGAACTCGCCGCAAATAATGCGCGCCCGCGTGCCGTCATCGTCGGTGACCTCGGGGATGACGGAGGACGGGATGTCCTGGTAGCGCGGGCTAGTCATTTTGAGCGCGGCAGGCAGGTTGGCCCAAAGCTGGAAGCCGTGCATGCGTCCATTCGAGTCGCCCTTGGGCATCTCCTGGTGCAAGATGCCACTGCCCGCCGTCATCCACTGCACGTCGCCGGCGGTCATGCGGCCCTTGTTGCCCAGGCTGTCGCCATGCTGGCCCTCTCCTGCCAACACGTAGGTGATGGTTTCTATGCCACGGTGCGGGTGCCAGGGAAAGCCGGCGACGTAGTCCTCCGGATTCTCGTTGCGGAAATCGTCGAGCAACAGGAACGGATCGAACTCCTTGGTTTTGCCGAAGCCGAAGGCGCGCTGCAATTTCACGCCCGCTCCTTCGATGGTGGGCTTGGGTTCAATCACCTGTTTGACGGGGCGAAGCGACATGGTTGACCTCCTGTGCCGCGTAGGTATAAGCGATTGGATGCACCAAGGAGCTGTTCGTTCCAACGAAGGAGCAAACAGGCCCTCGGCGCCTTATCGGTCCTTAGCGGAAGTCTGGCCTTGAAAGGGCACGAATTTGCGCGTGCCTCCAGCGTCAACAAAATCGTCCTGGCTTTAGACGCTGAGGGAAGGTTTTGCCGAGCGTCTCGACTTCCGCCACAGATGCTTATGCCTTGATGAACTGCACGTCCAGCGTGATGGCGATGTCCTCACCGACGAGCATGCCGCCGGTCTCAAGCGCCGCATTCCACGTCAGCCCAAAGTCCTTGCGGTTAATCTTAGCCGAAGCTTCGAGGCCGACGCGCGTATTGCCCCAAGGATCCTTGCTCGGCGGAGTGGGGCCTTCCACATCGAAAGTCACGGTTTTGGTCACGCCATGGATACTCAGGTCGCCGGTCACAGCCAGTGCGCCGGGGTGCTTGACTTCGATCCCGGTGGACTGGAAGGTCATCTCCGGGTGCTGTTCGACGTGAAAGAAATCGGGGCTCTTCAGGTGCGCATCGCGCTGCTCGTCGCCAGTGGAAATGGTGCCGAGTGGAATAGATGCCTCGACGGTGGAGCGGCTGGGATCGGCTTCATCCAGGTTCAGCGTGCCGTTGATGCCGCTGAAGCGGCCCTTCACGTTGGAAATCATCATGTGCTTCACTCTGAACTCGGCAGCGGAGTGCGCAGGATCGATCTTCCAGGTGGTCTGCGATGCGGTCGATAGGGTCATGTGGATCTGCTCCTTTACATTCTATTGATGCACGAGCACGATATTCGTTGCAACAACTATTTTGCTGCAAGAGGATGTTCCGGCATTCAAATCTGGGTTCGGTCACCGATTCGGCCTGTAAATCCGTGGTTGCCCAGGCTATTCCAGCAGCTCCGCATACAACGCGTTGGTCCCGGTGCGCAGGTCCCTTCCAAACGAAAACACGAGCCCGCTTCCGAAGACGCGGAGCTTAAGCAATGCGCCGGTGTCGAAGAGCCACTCGTGGGAGCCGAGCTCCGTACCTGGATCGCCAATTCTGCCCACATCGAAAACGGGACCGATTCGCAGGTTCACTAATCCGATGTTGTACATATCTTTGTCGAGCTCCCAGTTCTCCAGAAAGTATTCGCGACCCAGCGGTGCGCTTCCCTTTCGACCGTCGCGCGTGCCGATGTGCGCCACCATCGGCAGGTTGTTGTCCCGCTCGAGGCCGAGGATGAACAACTCATCTAAAGGCGGCGGACCGAAGGCCCTACCCGCCCACATCTTCTGCGACATTTCGTAATCGTCGCCCTCCGCCCTGGGAAACCACCGGCAGCTCAACGCACCCGTCACTTTCTCCCAAGGCTGCACCTGCTGTGACCACAAGCGCGCTGCGGCGGCCCCGGCTTCGGCATTCATCGTGAAGCGCCGCTCGGGAACGCGCCAAACGACAGCCCCGAATCGCGCCTGTTCCTCGAACTGGTAACCCTTGGCCAGCATCTGCGGTGTGAGCACGGCGCCCGGGACAGCGTTGCGGAAATCGCGATGCGATGCCTCCGCACCGGCCCACCACCATACGCGTCCTCTGCCGTAGTAGGCGAGACGGAATGCCGCCATCTCATGACGCATGTTGAAGCTGGCAAGGACGGGAGCCGGCCCGGCAGAGCCGTTTCGAATCGCCCAGTTCTCGTCGCGCAGATCACTCGTCAACTCCCAGCGGTACATGGTGTCATGTTCGAAGGGGCCTGAGATCTGGGCAAAGACGCGCCGCTTTTGCGCGTCCCAGCGCAGAAGGGAAACCAAATTGGTGGCCTCACGACGAAAGTTATAAAAGCCCGGGTTGATTTCCTGGAACGGGAGCCCACGAAGAGAGAGAAACAGCGACTCCCATTTGCCGCCGCCAAGACCGTTGAGTTCATCGTTACGGAAAATAGCATCAAACTCGCCGTCCTTTTGCGCCTGAAGATCGAGCTGATACTGCGGGAAGGTTCCCAATGCGCGGATGCGAGCCTCCGTATCGTAGAACTGCGGAAGCAGCAGCGTGGCGGCTGGCGAAAATACAAAGGCATGATCGAGCAGCGCGGGCGAGACGCGCGGCGTAGGCTCCTCGCGCACATTGGCAATCATGGGCTTTCCCACGCGGTTCCAATACTTAAGTGCAGCGGGAAGGTTGTCTTCTAGAAAGAAGACGGTTCCCAGGAAATCGTTGGCGTAAGCGCTCTTGGGTTGGAGCCGGACGGCTTGCCTCATGCGATGAGCGGCCAGGGGATATTTCTTCTGCTCGAAGGCGATGCCTGCCAGCTCTTCTGGAAAGCGCGGATCCTTGGGAGCCCTCTTCCGTCCCTCCTTGAGCACGTTCTCCGCCTCGGCCCAATGTCCCAGCCGCGCCAACGCCAACCCGTAATAAAAATCCATTGCAGCCGTGCGCGGCCTGACAGGAGAAAGAATGCGCGCGATCAGCTTCCATTGCTGCCCGTCTGCGAGCTTTTGAATTTGTGCTTCAGACGGAGTCTGAGCCTGAACTCCCAGCGC
Organism: Acidobacteriota bacterium; assembly: GCA_021801945.1. The sequence goes on along the minus strand of JAKABE010000023.1, from coordinate 8,929 downwards.
GTTCAGGCATAGGCAACTGAAGAGAAAGGCAAAAGCGGTGCCGAGGCTCAGCATTTCTCCGAACAATCTCAAGCGGCATTTGTGGCCGTTCGTCTTTGACATTTGGTCGACGGTGCAACGTAGAAAGTTGGCGTGTCTCACATCAGCAAGAGACCAGCGCATCGCGCACCTTCCAGATCCGCAAAGGAGCTGAACGGATGGGCGGCTAAGGGTTAGGGCGCTTATGCTCCTCAGTGCGGACTCGGCCGGGGCACTGCCAGCAGGGTCCAGTCCTTGGTGGCTTGCCACTCGTGCTCGAATCTGGACCGCTTCACTTTGAGGAGCTTGCGCTGAGCCGGATCGTTAAGCAACACAAGTTGCTGCGGGTCATCGACTCCAGAAACCACCACATAATGAAGGGACCGGCTCGCGTCCGGCCGCAGCCCCACAATCAAGGGCCGGCCCTTTGCGATCTCACGCTCCAAGTCCGGCCATCGCCCGGCGAAGACAAACGTTCTGTAGCCATTCTGCTGCAAGTACCTCACCATAGCGGAGGCATAGATACCGTGCGCCGGTATCGAGTACAAAGCCTGCAGAATATGCGTTGCCCGGGCGCTTGGGCTGGCCGGCCAGCCCTCCTGCTGTTGCCAGTACGCCATCACCATGGCCATACTGGCTGCGCCGCAACCATCCTTCCGTTGCTTCACAAACGGAACGTCGATCCAGGCATTCGTGGCACCAGCGGCGTATGCGGCGCCGCATAGCTCCAGCACCAGGAGGCTGATGAGCAAGACACAGCGCCGCATCGGGACCTCTCTCAGTGCACCGCAACGATGATCAGGATGAGAGCAAGCATGGCAACCATAATCACCAACAGGTCATGGTTGTCGATACTGCCTGCAGCAAAGTCAGACTCCGTCCTGCTGGCCCTTGACGCCAGGTTTGCCAGTTCCTGGTCGCTGAGGCCTGCAACCGCCCGCCTCACTTCCTGGGGATTGACATGAGCAGTCTTCATCGCTTCCTTTGCTTGCGCGGAAGACAGAAACCCGTTCAACGTGTTCAGATTTTTTTGCCTGGCCTGTGAAGCATCTACGGTAGCTTTTTGCAGGTCCGGCAGGCTCACTACATGGGGGGAAGATTGAGCGAGCAGATTATGAGGAACGGCAAATGCAGTAACAAGGACGGCAGCCGCCGAAGCGCGTGCCAGCCGCCAGGGATTGATGTGCATGATGTTCGACCTCCGATGATAGTAAGAGTGAAGTGAGTATAACCCTCCCCCTGCCGCTCCAAAGAACGGACGAGCAGACCCACCACGCTCGCATACTATGAAGCGATCAAACTGGCCAGGGATGCCCGGCGCGAAAAAGTTCTGCACAGGAGCGCGCGGACGAAAGGTCTTGTGGATCAGCCTCTCGATCGCGAGCACGCCGAATTTGCCTTAGAAAACGACAGCGAGAGGCTCATCGCGGCAGGAAACTGCCGCCTCAGCTTGCCAATTTGGAAGATCAACTGCAAATCGGTGCTGTTTCTGGGTGCCGGGTTGACGGGACATTGGCCGGAAGCGCCGCAATTGCTTGCGAAAGCGTGATGCCACCGCTGGGAACGGACGGGCGGGCGCGGCAATAGGTGGAGAGCCGAACGCTTGCCGGCCTGTTCGGAGTTCCGCCCGATGTGCTGCCACAGAACTCGTGGGTCTCTGCCGAGTACAGCTGCGCCATACACAGCTCGGACGTGTTGGCGGTGAGCGACGACGCACGCTGAAAAGCGAATGATCTGGCGATAGGACTGGCTCGTGGATTCATCCTCCGCGCTGGGACCGCGCGCTCACTACGGTGTGGATGCCGGAGCGTTTCCGCAAGGAGTTCGTGTGAGTTCGAACGCAACCGACCGGCGCTCCGTTGGGCGCGCAAAGCGCCGTCTACCGCGGATTTGCCATGTATTCTACCAGCGATTCGTCTTCCAAATCCTGATAAAAGGCGCGATCTCGGCTCGGCCGGCAATGCGTTTGGCGGCCCATGCAGTGGAACAATCGTCTCGACCTACGAGCCACGAATGTCGTTCGCATGAGACGCCACCGTACGCGGTGAAGGATCTGTAGGAGCGAATCAATGCGAAGAGGATGTCCTACCAGCCTGCAGACGTGGATGCTCCAGTATTCTATCCGTCATCCGCCCTAAACGCCGCTGTCTCATCTTGACTGTGTAGTTATTACTGGCGTGGGAAGGGAAAATTTTCTCTGCGACATCCAAACCAAGAGACAGACTCAGCGTTTTCAACCAGCCGGGCTTTGGCCAGAAGCGTGCTAGCAGGACAGCGCACGTCAACCCCAAACCATCTGGTGGTTCCATGCGGATGATTAAGCGCGAGCTTCTCCTCTGCCTCACGATCAGCACAATCGTCTTCGTGGGTGCCCTTGCTTGGGGGACCCCTTTCACGATGTTTGCTATTGACGGCCAGGCGTTCACACCACGTTCCAATGCGCGAGTGCAGGCGCACAACAATTCGCGGGATCTGGGACAAATGCAAATCTGGGACAAATGCAAAAATGATCAACCGAACTTTCGCCGGGACCGTGATCGAGAGTGGCGCTTCGCATGTTCTGCAGAAAATTCCGGCCAGGCCGACAAGCTGAAGGGCTCGGTAAAGCGACCGGTTCAATGAGCCGAACTGCAGCAGCGACGGGCGATCCTCGACGGGCAAGCCAAGACGATTGCGGTAGGTACACTCCGGCCAGACTGAACCTCAAGCAGCCTCGATTCCAGAGGAGTCGCGGCCACCGGGGCGGCGCGGCGCAAAAGAAGCAGCCCGAGCCCAGACCAATTCAAGATGTGAACTCCCATCCGACGACCTGAAAGCCTTGCCCCTTCAGACCTTCGCAGATTGTATAGTGGAATGAAATCAGCGATACGGAGTATTCGCTGAGCGGCAAACCGCAGCGACGCGATGAACATCGATACGAATCCCGTTCCCCTGGATGCGGCAACACAAGCCTTTGCCGAACAACTGATTTCCTGCCTGGATGAGTGTGCGCGGGGACGCAGGGGATTGTTTTCCGATTACGAGGGCGAAAGCGCAGATGCGAAGGAGATCGCTTGGCCGGAGGCCGCGCGGCTGCGCGAACTGGCTGTCGCGCTGCAGACGATCCTGGCCCATCAGGGAGAGCGCAACGCGCTGTGCGACGAGTTCCTCGATTTGTGTACGATCCATGGCGATAGCCACCCCGGCGAACGCAGGCTGGCGCGCACGTTCTTGGAGCGAATTGAGCGGGGCGAAGTGGGGACACCCAATGAGGGAAAAGGGCCGTGGTGATCCTGCACGGATTTCTGGCCCTGGTTGCGGGCTTTGCCACCATTGTCGTTTTGGTGGCTCTGCCCACGATGCTCTTCAAACAAATCGCACGGCATCGTGCCGAGGATAGCGACAAGAATACGCTTGGTCATTTTCTTGCCGGTCTTGGAGGCACGCTCGTTGCGAGCGCAGCCGGAGGATACGTGACTGCCTGGCTGGCGGACTCAAATACCCTCGACCACGTGCTGGCGTTGGCGACGGTTGTGTTAGTGCTTGCGGCGCTTAGCGCGCTTGACGCGCGTGGCCGACAGCCGCTCTGGCAGCAATTGGTGTTGGTTGCGCTTATCCCGGCGGGAGTTGTGGCCGGAGGATTGCTACGCTTGCTGGTACTGGGAGTTCTATAGGTACGCTTCAGCCGTCAATCCTTTTGCGCTCCTTCTGCCGGAGCGGAAGGAGCGCTTGTGTACACGGCCTGTCGGGTTGTGCCTTTGGGGCTACCAGCGCAGGCCAATCGTGACGGGAATCAACCGGGTGCCCGCACCGACGCTAGTCGTTCCCAAACCATTCGGTTGCGTAGTGATCGCCGGCGACAAGACATCCAGATAGCGTGCTTCGACAAAAATCCCCATCTTGCCCGGCCCGTACATACCCCCGAAACGGTGCAGGTATCCACCACCGATATTAAAGCCACCCTGGTTCGAGGAGAAACTACCAACCACCTGGTTGGTATATCCGATACCGCAATAGTAGAAGGAGCAGAATTGCGACGGCGCAGGAGTCGTGAAGTTGGTTTTCTTGCGGTAGAAGCCCCCGCCGCCGGTGACGTAGAGATCGTTGCTGGAGCTGGGAAACAGATCCCAAACCGGATCAAGGGTAAACGACCAAATGTGGGCGTGGCCGCCCTGGGCACCGGTCTCGGCGATAATGGCGCCGGGGATCTTGTCATCGATGAACTGATATTCGAGAAGCATGGCGAGATTCTTGGTGATGTGCTTGCCATAGCCTATGACAAACTGCCCGCCCCAAGTGATGTACCTCGTTCCGGGGGCTGGTTTGTCAACAGTGTCGCCTGTGGGTGCGTTAAAGCCACCGCCCAACTCAAGCGCGTAGTGGTGGAACAGAGCGCCTTTCCAACCACCTCCGCCGCCCTCGCTTTGGCCCATCTGGCCCGCAGCGGACGCCGCCGAAGCAGGCGCCGAAGGCATGGCTCCCAGGCCCGACGGCGCGGAGATCTCGGCAATCTCGGCCGAGCTGGAATAGTGTTTCCATGCCGGCATTGTTGAAGGAGACTGGCGTTGGGCGGACGCTGGATGAGCAAGCGTCAATGACGTACCGCTCGTGTCTGCGGAAGCGGAAACCTCGGCAACCTGGGCCGAACTGGAGTAGTTACTCCAGGAGGATGAGGCTGAAGGGGGTTGGCTTTCAGAGGTCATGGACTGGGCGCTCGCCAAACCGGCCGCGAGAACAGCCGCAGAGCCAACCAAACTGGCGCGCTGGAACAGCGACATCCAACGGTGAAATGACATGCCGGAACCTCAAGAATCGAGTTGTTTTAGTGCCCCTGCAACACCACTGCTTATTTTAGACACAGATTCCGTCGAGAGGTTGCTCGCACGAAGGGAAATTGTAAAGGCCGGAGCAGACGCTCCGGCCTTCCTGTTCTCTCATTGATCAACGCCTCTTTCAGCCCTGAATATCGAACTGTTCGGGGTGCAGCGTGGGATCGCTCTTGACCAGAATGTTCTTGCCGATCAGTTCTTCGAATTCACTGAGCCAGTTGGCATTGTTGGCCTTAAGCACCTTGACGGTTTCGGGGTTCACCCGCAAAGTCACGTCAGCACCATCGAAGTGCTTCCGCATCTTGCGAAGCTCGACCCAGATTTCATTGCAGACGGTGGTGGGGCTCTTCACCATGCCGGTAGCCTGGCAGATTGGGCAGGGCACGCTCAGCGTCCGCTCCAACGATTGCTTGACCCGCTTGCGCGTGATGGCCACCAGACCAAAGTCGTTGAACTGAAGCACCTTGGTGGGCGCGCGGTCACTCTTAAGGGCTTCTTCCAGAGCGGCCATCACCCTAAAGCGGTTCTTGCGCTCGTCCATATCGATGAAGTCGATGACGATGATGCCCCCCAGATCGCGGAGACGAATCTGGCGGACGATCTCGGGAACGGCATCCAGATTGGTCTTGAGAATCGTGTCCTCAAGCCGGGCCGACTTGCCAACGTACTTGCCGGTGTTGATGTCGATGGCGACCAGCGCCTCGGTTTGATTGATGACGATGGACCCGCCTGACTTCAGCCAAACCTTGGAGCGCAACGCCTTAGAAATTTCGTCTTGAACACCAAAATGTTCGAAGAGCGGCGTTTCCTTGGTATACAGCTTGACGCGCCGGACTAGCGAAGGCGAGAAGCGATTGAGGAAGCGGACGACGCGCTCATAGTCGGCCTCGGAGTCCACCCAAATGTTGGAGAAATTGGAGCTGACCTGATCACGGAGGATGCGCTCAATCAGCGACAGATCGTGGTAGATGAGCGCCGGCGACTTGGACGAATCGGATCGCTGTTTGATGTCGTTCCAAAGGTTCATCAGGAACCGCAGGTCGGCACGAAGTTCTTCTTCCGAGGCACCGTCAGCAGCGGTGCGGACGATAAAACCACCGGAGGTCTCGCCGCGTTCACTCATCAAAATGCGCTTGAGCCGCTGGCGTTCTTCGTCAGAAGCGATCTTGCGGCTAACGCCAACATGACCGACCGTGGGCATGAAGACCAGGAAACGTCCAGGCAAAGCGATGTGGCTGGTGATGCGCGCGCCCTTTTTCGCGATTGGCTCCTTGGCAATCTGAACCAGGATCTCCTGGCCGGGTTTGAGCAGATCGCTGATGACGGGCAGATCGGTGGTCTGCATGGAGCGGCGCGAGGGCCCACGGCGGTTGCCGGGCGCCTGCCCTCCACGGCCGCGGCGTCCGCGCCGGCCGCGGCCGTGAGCCGCTTCAGCAACACGGCCGGGTGCATGCTGTGCCTCGGATGAGGCCGCTTCTTCCTCTTCGACCTCGCCCTCGAACCCACCCTCCTCTTCGCCGCCTCTCTCCGTGAGGTTCAACTGGATACGGTGGTCGAACTGGGCTTCCTGAAGCAGGTCACCGAAATCGCCAGTGCGAACCTGAGCGGGAAACGTCTCCTCTTCGTAATTATCCAATTCGCGTTCTTCCAGCTTGTGGTGACGATGGCGCGGAGGAGCTTCCAGTTCTTCCCCTTCAATGACCTCTTCTTCAATGGGGCCGGTTCCGGGAGCGTACGTCGAAACCGACGCCTGGGCAGGGGGATTGGACGGCGCTGAGGCCGGCTCTTCTTCCTTCTTCTTTTTCTTGCCGCTCAACCCGAAGAGACGGAACCCGGCGGGCGAAATAGGATCAACACGATGGGTGGCGGACGAATCCGATTCGGGCCTTGTCGCTTCTTCCAACGCGGACACTGGCTCTGAAGCCGCGTCCGGAACACGCTCGGATGCTGCCTCTCCGGGGATGGTCTCTTGAGGATCTGAGAAATCTCTCTCAGGCAACAGGTCAAACGATTCCTCAAACTCAACAGAAGCCTCAAGCCGCGCAGCTGCGGCGGCTTCATCGGGAGAGGCAGCCGGCAGTTCTCCGGCGTCTGGGGCGGTCTTCTCCGATTCGATCAGAGGCTGAACCTCAACGGGAAGTTCTTGTTCGGATCCCGCGTTCATCGGAATGGCGGGTTCACTCTGGCGGGCACGGTGCCGGGAAAGCGATTCGCCAGGCAGCAGTCCGCTGCCGTCCCATGTGATGGGTGTTTCGACCAAAGTCGAAGGCTTCGAATAGCTGACAGGCCTGGCCCGTTCCGGGGTTTGCTGTGAAGGTTTGGCAGTACCGTCCGTGGGCGCGCCTCCGTACTTGGAGAGCGATTCTCCGGGCAGGACAAAGGACACAGGCGTCTGGGGTGTGCGGGAAGTCGTGGCCGGAACACGCGCCTCGGCTGCATAGATATCGGCGGCTACCTCGTGCTCCATGAGCGTTTCTGAAAACGCTTCGCCAGATTCCGTGGAGTCCACCTCGGCTTCAGGCGGAATCTGAGGACCGCGGGCTCCACGGCGATGGCGCCGACCACGCCAGCGTCGCCCACCTTTCGTTTCCGCATCCCCTGATTCGTTGCTCGACGGCGCTGAAGTAGCCAAAGTATCAGGAGCCTTGAGGGTGTCTTCGAGCACCTCAGGATGTATCTCCGGCGCCAGGCCACGCTCTCTTACGGCTGTGCTTTGACGCGTTTGTTGCCTTTCACCGGCACGGGCACCACGCTCTTCGTTCCGGCTGCCATTGCGTTCCTGTCCGCTAATATGGCGGACTTCATAAGGGGGGTGAGGGGCGCCGCTGGTTGCGGCCTTTTCCAGTTCATCGGTCTCTTCCTGATCTTCGAGATCGATAAAGTCGGTTACATAGAGGAAGGCGTCGCGCTCCAGGCCAATATCCACAAAGGCGGACTGCATGCCAGGCAGAACACGAGTCACGCGCCCGTTATAGATGGACCCGGCTAAGGTGTATTCGTTCTCGCGTTCGTAATAGATCTCCGCGAGTTGATCGTCTTCAAGGATTGCAAGCCGCGTCTCATGCGGCGTGCTGGAAATACAGATTTCTTTTGCCATCGCATCTTTCCGCCCGGCGGCCTCGGGCCGCCAGCAATTGCAGACAGGCTCGAAGGAGCCGCGCAAGACCGGGGGGGAAGGGATGGGCGGAAAGGATGACCTTGATAAACGCTGACGGAACGGCTTGCGTGCGGCAGCTAAGCCCCAAAGGAGGCCACCCGCACCGGACGCTCTCGCCAACCAGCCGTACGAGCTGTGTGTTGCGGTGATCCGATCGCAGAGAGTTTGTGGCCAATCCTGCCGAAAAGGCCGGCGAGGCCGTTTGACCGTGAGCCCTGGCATGAGCGCACAGCGTGACAGAGTCGCGGTCTAGACACCACGATCCGTTCGCTGCATCCATGCTGCTTCCAGCCCACTGACGGCTCTCCCGTCTCTGCGTGCTCATAAACCCAATCCTGCCGTGCGCGGTCCGTCGGAACCTGGCCGGCTCTCGCATTCCGAGAAATTCAGCAGACCGAAGCTTCTGGAATCAAGCAATCACTCCATCGGAATGGCGGCCTTCGCCAGCAGCCAACGGCCTCGGACTTTCGAAGAATGCAGTCAATGTTCACTGCTGATTCCCACGGTGCCAAACCTTGATCGAGGTTCCGCCAACGCGCCGTCTATTTTGCTGCGCTTCGGCCTGAGGACCCCGACTCGAGCCAGCACCTGCCCGGGAATCACAAAATCTTAGTTCCGCGGCCGCAACTGTTCCGAACCGCGCTGAAAAATCGAACTCGTGAAACCGCGTTCACCCATCCGGGTAGGAACGCGTCAGTTGACGAACCGACGCATGCGGACATTCATCGCCACGCCCAGCGCCAGGAACGTAAACAATACCGACGATCCCCCGTAACTCATTAACGGTAAAGGGATTCCGGTAATGGGCATAAAACCTATGACCATGCCAACATTGACCAAAATCTGGAAGGTCAACACAGCCACAATTCCCATAATAATGAGGGAACCGGGCAGGTCAGAGGCTGTTTGAGCGTTCTGAATCAAACGCATCAATACAAAAAAGTAT
>JAKABE010000392.1 GCA_021801945.1 Acidobacteriota bacterium | reverse complement strand
GGCCGGAGAATTTGACGTTCGTGCCAATGAAAGAGCGGAAATAGAGAAGAGCAGCACGGAGCCTGTAGCAGGAAGCCTGGAGCTGGATACCGCGCATCGCGCTGCCTCGATGTAGTTCCTAATCCGACGCTGCCGGCTCCTGGCCATTCGCCACCGGCTTTCATCAAGGAGAGTTAGTGTCCACACACATCAGCAATGAACGCCCCGCGCCGGATAAAGTTCTGACCGATATCGCCGACTATGCGCTGAGTTACACGATTGAGAGCGAGCTGGCCTATACAACCGCGCGCTATTGCCTGATGGACACGCTGGGCTGCGGGCTGGAGGCGCTCGAGTACCCGGCGTGCACCAAGCTGCTGGGGCCAATCGTGCCGGGAACGGTGGTGCCCAACGGGGCGCGTGTGCCCGGGACGAGCTTCGTGCTCGATCCGGTGCAGGCTGCATTCAACATCGGCGCCATGATCCGCTGGCTGGACTTCAACGACACGTGGCTGGCGGCGGAGTGGGGGCATCCTTCAGACAATCTGGGCGGAATTCTGGCCACGGCGGACTGGCTCTCGCGCTGCGCGGCGGCAGAGGGAAAGGCTCCGCTGCGAATGCGGGACGTTTTGACGGCCATGATCAAGGCCCATGAGATTCAGGGGTGCATTGCGCTCGAAAACTCGTTCAACAAGGTGGGCCTCGATCACGTGGCGCTGGTGAAGGCGGCTTCGACCGCCGTGGTGTGCTGGCTGCTGGGGCTCACGCGCGAGCAGACGATCAATGCGCTCTCGTTGGCGTGGGTGGATGGGCAGAGCCTGCGCACCTATCGCCACGCGCCCAACACGGGTTCGCGCAAGAGCTGGGCGGCGGGCGACGCCACCAGCCGCGCGGTGCGGCTGGCGCTGATGGCGCGCGCGGGCGAGATGGGCTACCCCTCGGTGCTGACCGCGAAGACGTGGGGATTCTACGACGTTTCGTTCCGTGGGCAGGAGTTCCGCTTCCAGCGGCCCTACGGCTCCTACGTGATGGAGAACGTGCTGTTCAAGATCAGCTTCCCGGCGGAGTTTCACGCGCAGACGGCGGTGGAGGCGGCGATGAAGCTGCGGGCCGATCTCGACCGGCGGGTGCTCTCCGCCGAAGCCATCGAAGGAATCACCATCCGCACGCATGAGGCCTGCCTGCGCATCATCGACAAGAAAGGGCCGCTGGCGAACCCGGCGGACCGCGACCACTGCGTGCAATATATGGTGGCCATTCCACTGCTATTCAGGCGGCTCACGGCAGCGGACTACGAAGACTCTGTAGCTGCCGACGCGCGCATCGACGCACTGCGGGCCAGGATCAAGTGCGTGGAGGAGCCGCGGTTCACGCACGATTATCACGATCCCCAAAAGAGGTCGATCGCCAACAGCCTGCGGATGGAACTCAAGGACGGCACGGTGCTTGAAGAGACCGTCGAGTATCCCATCGGGCACCGGCGGCGGCGCGAGGAAGGATTGCCGCTTCTGGTGGAGAAGTTCAAGAGGAACCTGCGCCAGAGGTTCGATGATGCGCAGCAGGAGCGGATCCTCAAAGTTTCGCTTGACCGCGAGCGGCTGGAGACGATGGCGGTGAACGAGTACGTGGATCTCTACGTGGTCTGAGGCGGCGTCACGCGGCGCGGGGGAGGCGTGGACATGCCGCCGGTTCGCATTGTCCGTCCTGTCCCCGGTCCGTATCCTCCAGCACCCCCCTCCTCTGCTAGTTTTTGGGGGCAAATATATTGTTCTCAGATCTTTACGCGATGAGCTGCCGCGCAAATATTTGAAAAGACATATGTTTACCCGCAATGATTAGAAACCACAGTAGTTAACTCAGAAATCCGGCTGAAAAAGACGAATCATTGACGAAAGTTTTTCATTCCATCTCGCAAATATTTGATTCTGCGATGGTTATTTTCAAATATTTGATAATAAAAGACTTATATTGAGACTCGGGCGGTGGGGCCGAGGGTCCGGCGATACGAATTCAGTATGGGGGCTGGACGGCAAATGACCGGCAAAATGGGGCTGGCTTAAGCGGTTGAGAGGCAAGGGGATGGTGAGGGGATAGGTGGAGCGGGGCTTGACATCGGACGGATCAGCACGGGGAGGGGCGCGAGATGAACAATTGAGTCATGCGGCGCGGGGGAACGCGTGAATTTTGGGGCGCTTGCGGCGCGAGGCGCGCCAGAGGTCGTACTGCTGCTGGAGGTCGAGCCACAGGCGCGGCTCGGTTCCGAGAGCATCCGAGAGGCGAAGGGCCATGGCCGCAGTGACTGCGGCGCGGCCGTTGAGCAGGTGGGAGAGCGTGGACCGTGTGACATGGAGGCGCCGGGCCGCTTCCCCTACCGGCATGGAACCGAGATACTCGCGGATCAGTTCGCCGGGATGAGGTGGTGTACATCATCCGGTACATCATTCGGCAGCCTTCCTGACCCGGCAGCGGCGCTTGCGAACGCCTACGCCGCTTTGCGGAAGGGCTTGATCCTGGGCATGCGCTTGCGGCTTGCGCGCCAGAGATCATAATCCATCTGCAGGCCCGACCAAAACGCCGCGTGTGTTCCCAGAGCCTGGGAGAGCCGCAGCGACATCTCCGCCGATATGCCGGCCCGTCCATTGATGATGCGGGAAAGAGTTGTGCGCGTGACACCCAGGCGCTTGGCCGCCTCCGCAATCTCCATCTTCCCGAGATACTCCCGCAATACCTTCCCGGGATGCGGCGGATTGTGCATGATTTCCCGCGTAGGCACTCTCCTGCACGCAGCTTCTAGGCTGCTTTCCTCACCTGCATCTTCACCCGCAGGCCGGCCGTTGTGGCCATCCTCACCAGCAGATCGAGGCTGAAGGCATTGATCTTGCCACGCATGAGATTCGAAATGCGCGGCTGGGTGACGCCGAGACGCTTGGCGGCTTGGGCCTGGGTCCATTTTTCGAGCTTGATACGGCGCTCCAGCTCGATCATGAGCAAAGAACGAAGCTTCAGGTTCTCTGCGACCGCTGGATCGTCCTCGATGGCGTCCCATACGTTGTCGAAGCGTTCCCGTTTCATTGATTTAACTCCCGAATCAGTTCTTTGTAGCGGCTCCTGACCAAATCCAAATCTCTTGGCGAGGTCTTCTGCGTTTTTTTCTGAAAGCAATGCAGCACGTAGATTGCGTCCTTAAATCTGGCGACATACACAACACGATAGGCTCCGCTCTGCTCGCGGATTCTGATTTCCCGGACTCCTGGACCGACGGTTTCCATCGGCTTCCAGTCGCTGGGCTCTTCTCCCAGTTGCACCCGAAAGAGTTGCCTGCCGGCTTCCCGGCGGGCATCCTGGGGGAAATCGCGCAGATCGCCGCGCGCGGAGCCGCAAAACTCGATCGGTCTGGCTGATCGAAGCACAGGTCAGTATACAAAATCCTGCATATCGGCACAATTCGGCGGGATCATTGCGGTGGGCTTCGCACGGGGGGCGTTGCTCTCCCAGGTCTCAGAAACGAGACCTGGGGCACCCGGCAGAGGGTGTCTTTACACCTCATATTAGCCTTCGGCGGGCTTTGCCGCACTTGTGGCGTAGCTGCGTGAGAGGGCGCTCTCGGCTTGGCTCAAAATGGTTATCAAGGGATCGGCGCCAAGTGGGTCCCGCAGTTTCATGGCAGCTTTAGTAATTGTTACGAGACGGT
>JAKABE010000391.1 GCA_021801945.1 Acidobacteriota bacterium | reverse complement strand
TAGCCAAGTCTCGGGTCGTAGGCGCCGCCACCCCAGTTGGTGCCGCCGGTCCACCCCGGGAAAATCACCCGCAGCTTGGGTCCGTATTGCGCAAACGGGCCGCCCGTCATCGCCCCGCCTTCCATCCCCAGCAGCGCCTTGCAGTACTTCTCATGCTCGGGAGTCACGGTGGCAATCTCATCCGGCGAGAAGGTCATCCGCGCCAGCGGCGGCGGCTTCAGCGGCACCGGCTCGGTCGGCCACTCGGAGTCGCCCGGCGTGGGGTTGTCGTTGTCGATCGGAACTTCCTTCACGCCGTAGATCGGCTTGCCGGTTTCGCGGTTGAGGATGTACATCAGCCCGTCTTTGTCGGTCTGCGCAACCGCGGGAATCTCCTTGCCATCGTGCTTCACCGTGATCAGGATGGGCGCGGAGGCATCGTCGTAATCCCAATTGTCGTGGTGAACTGTCTGGAAGTACCACTTCAGCTTGCCGGTATTGGCATCGAGAGCCACAATGCTGTTGCCGTAGAGGTCCGGTCCCGCGCGGTCTCCGCCGTAGAAGTCCTTGTTCGCCGAGCCCAGGGGCACAAACAGCATGCCGCGCTTCACATCCACGCTCATGAATCCCCAGTTGTTGACGCCGGCCCGGTTCTCCCACTGCCCATCCTTCCAGGTCTCGTGATTCCGCTCGCCGGGCCTGGGCACCGTGTGGAAGGTCCACACCAGCTTGCCGGTGCGCAGGTCGAAGGCGCGCACGTCGCTGTGTGCGCCGAACGACGGCTCCTCGCCCGGGAAGCAGCCCGGGATCACGTAATTCCTGTAAATGGCCGGAGGCGATCGCCCCTCCCAGGTCGGGTAATTCGGGCTCACCACCTGCCCGATCTTCAGGTCGACCATGCCCCCGCTGCCGAAGCCCGGAACCAGCTTGCCGGTCTTGGCGTCGAGCGCGATCAGCCATCCATCCATCGTCCCGTACACAATCTCCGGCCTATAGCCTCTGGTTCCCGCCCAGTAGCTGACGCCGCGCATCGCCGGAGTGTGGGGACTGACGATGTCCCAGATCTTTTCCCCGGTCTCCGCGTTGAGCGCCACCACATGCCCGAAGCCCGTGGACATGTAGAGCACGTCGTTCACCACCACGGGCTCGGATTCCGACAGACGATGGATGCGGAAGTGAAACCGCCTCGCCGGGGCGGCCGCAGCGTCCCCGTGTTGGACCTCGGAGACTTTGGGCGGCGCGGCATCGGCCACGGTGGTATCGAACTTCCACGCCAACTGGAGCTGGTCCACGTTGCCGGTATCGATCTGCGTCAACGGCGAATAGCGGCTGGCGCCGGGGTCGTTGCCAAACCGCGGCCAGTTGGTCTGCGCCTGCGCGACGGCCAAAAGCAAACCGCAGCTCAGAACCATCGCGCCCGCACTGCTTTTATGCATTGTTGAATCCCTCTTCGGTCCCATCGATCCCCCCGCGCGCAGTGCAGTCTTTTGCGGCTGCAGCATCCTGCTCAAATCGGCATCGGCGCCTCGAAAACTGCGCGGCTCCTCTTGAAATCTTGCCGGGTGCTGGCCCCGCCTCGCGCGGCTCTTATTCGCGTTTTCGATAAATGCAATTCAAATTGCAGAATAAGCAATCCGAGGCACGGTGAGCAAGGCGCGGAGCACGCTCGATGGTCCATGGCGGGATTGGGTTGGCTCGGAAGGAAGGGCCAAGACGGCGCCGGGCAGCACTTTGACCTTGTTCAACCACCGCCACTCTGCCAATGCAGTCTTCACGCCCCGCCGAAACGAGGTGAACCGCGATATTTCAGATGGATCGAAAGAGTTTGAGAAAGAACTTTCTTACTCACGATTGAGGCCGTTCCATACCGTCTTAAACGAATAGAGGCCGATGCAGTTACGCATCGGCCCCTATGGAATTGAAGTTAGTAAATGCTTCACGGGCAGGTACAGCCGGTGATGACATCTGTATCCAACGTTACCGCGCCGTTGCGCGCTAACACCCTGCCTTCCACATTCACGCCGGTGGTGACCGTAATGGACGTAAGCGCCAGAATGTTTCCCTTGAAAACGGAATTCGTTCCCAGGGTCGCAGAGCTGCCGACCTGCCAGAAGACGTTGCAGGCTTTGGCGCCGTTGGCCAGGATGATGTGGCTGCCGCTCCCCGTTGTCAGCGTAGACGCGATCTGGAAAATAAACACCGCATCCGTGTTTCCCTTTGCATCGAGAGTAAGATCTCCCGATTCGGCAAGCGACGAACTGGAAGTATAAACGCCGGCGGTCAGGGTCTGTCCGACTAAGTCTCCAGCCACCGGAGTGCCGCCGGTTCGCCCCGCCGCATCGACATATCCTGCAGTCAAGGCAGCCTGCGCCTCGGCGGCAGCGCTGTCTGCTTTGTGAATGCTGCCGCTCACCATCCCTGGTGGAAATCCTGTGATCGCCGTGCCCGGACTCACTCCAACATCTCCTGCCACTGTGGTGGAGCCGGTATTCGTGACTGTGGATCCAGCCAGCACAGCGAAATTGCCGATAAAGGGGCAAAGAGCTACGATCGGTACGCCGCCCTGGCCTGACCCGGTCGTAAATGTCTGAGAATAAGGTGCAACCAACGGTACTCCGCCCATATCCTGGGCTCCGGTGGTCACCATGATGGTGTAAGTTGTGTTCGCAGCCAGGCTCGCGGACGGTGTAAAAGTCGCGCTATTGCTGGTCACGTCATAAGTTACGGTTCCAGTTACACCGGAAATAAACACTGTGTTGGGATTGATGGTGAGTGAATTCATTTGCTCATCGAACGTGACGATGATCTTCTGATTCAGCGGCACATTGGTTGCGCCCGCGGCGACGTTGACGGCGAAAACATCCGGCGGAGAAGTGTCCGGAGTACCACGGGTCGTGAAGGCGAAAAAGAAGGGCGCGGCCAGCGGGGTTCCGTTTAAGTCTTTCGCTCCCGTCGTGATGCTCGCATTGTATTGGGTGTTGGGCGCGTAGTTTGTGGTAGCTTTGAAGCCGGCAATGTTGTTCACCGTGTCGTACGTGACTGTGCCTTTCACGCCCGCAACCAGAAAGGTGCCGGTGTTGATGGTTGCCGGATCCATGGGTTTGTTGAAGACCACGGCGATCTCGCGGTTGGTGCCTACCCCGCTCGTTTGCGGGACGACCATCAAAACCGTGGGAGCAGCCGAAGCCGGCGGGGTTGACGTTTGGAGGCCAGAGTTACAGCTAACCAGGAAGAGCGCTCCCAGAAGACCTGTTGAGGCCGCATACAGTATCCGCTTGTCCATGCGATTCCTTTCGGTTGGAGAATGGGGAAGCCGAGAAGAAAAGTGACCTGCAAATGCAGGAGCGGGGGGAAGAAGCCCAATAGACCTTCAACGAACTTACCCAGACCAAAGCACGAGAATTATCTGGAATGCAGCTTTGACTGTCTGATCAAAAGTGCTCACAGCCGGCGGGTTCACGGTCCCCAAGGTGAAGGATGAGTAAAAATCCGGGTGGCGGGTTCAAGCTCCGAAAGGCTCCATCCACGACCGAAAATGTTCGCCCCGGTTCTCGCGATTGGGAGAAATGGATTTGCCAGGAGCGAATGTGGTCAATATTGATCACACAATCCCGCTCGAAGCCTGTAGGATTAGTTGGCTATGCGGGGTGTATGCCCGGCGAGAAGAACCGTGATCGGTCCGGATGCGGGGGAAG
>JAKABE010000022.1 GCA_021801945.1 Acidobacteriota bacterium | reverse complement strand
CAGGGGATTTTCCATATCCCCATCGCATCGCTCTCTTAGGCCGTTGCATATAGCAACCCTGATGATAGCCAACCTGATCCCCGGCCAAATTTAGATGCGTCGGCCCTGCCATTCTCGACGGCGGGATACAAAAGTGGGAAGCGGAGCATCGTGCGGTCAGTATCGATGCAACCGTCCAGCACAGATCAACGTTGACGGTGATTCCCCATCCGGCGGACGTCGCAGGCCTCTCCACGGTGTGGAGCGTTGTCAGAAACGGGACGATTCCTCTCATCGACGCCCGTGCGCCTGAGGAGTTCGCAGGGGCAAAAGGCGGAGTAGGAGCCGCACGCAAGGGGCATATTCCTGGGGCCCAAGACGTGTTTTGGGCCGAAAATCTCGCCGGTACAAGCATTCCCGTTCTCAGACCTGTTGCCGCCATTCGAGCCCGTTATTTAGCCGCCGGACTTAGGCCTGGAGAGGAGGTCATTGTCTACTGTCATGCGGGACTCCAGGCGTCCTTCGACTTCTTCACGCTCAAGCTCGCTGGCTTTCATCCGGTGCTCTATGCTGGATCATTTGCCCAGTGGGTTGCCGCCTTTGGCACCCCGGTCGAGACTGCGGGTTACTGACCCTCCCAGGGAGCCATTTTTTCTTTCACCGCAGTGCAAACATGCTTTAAGATCGCGCGATTCTGCGCCGAGATTTGGACACTAGCGATCACAGCATGCATTAGCACCAGACCGGCGATCTCTAGTGAAGCTGTAAAATTACGCTGATGCTCACCTACCGATCACGAACCACGACGCATGGACGCAATATGGCTGGAGCGCGGAGCCTTTGGCGCGCCACCGGGATGCAGGACGGCGATTTTGGAAAGCCGATTATCGCCGTTGCCAACTCGTTTACCCAGTTCGTTCCCGGTCACGTCCACCTGAAGGATCTGGGTCAGCTCGTCGCGGAAGAAATCGCAAAAGCCGGCGGCGTGGCAAAGGAGTTCAACACCATCGCGATCGACGATGGCATCGCCATGGGGCATGCAGGCATGCTCTACAGTCTGCCCTCGCGAGAGCTGATTGCCGACTCGGTCGAATACATGGTGAATGCGCACTGCGCCGATGCGTTGGTCTGCATCTCCAACTGCGATAAGATCACGCCGGGCATGCTGATGGCCTCGTTGCGACTGAATCTTCCCACCATTTTCGTATCGGGCGGTCCCATGGAGGCGGGTAAGGTCCAGCAGGGTAATAGCTTCATGCCGGTGGATCTGGTCGATGCCATGATCGTGGCAGCCGATCCAAATAGAACCGATGCCGAGATCGAGCTGTATGAGCGCTCGGCTTGCCCCACTTGCGGGTCCTGCTCCGGCATGTTTACTGCGAACTCGATGAACTGCCTCGCAGAGGCTCTGGGCTTGGCCCTGCCTGGCAACGGAACCGTGGTAGCAACGCATGCGGACCGCAAGGAGCTATTTCTGCAGGCGGGGCGGAGGATTGTCGATCTCGCACGCCGGTATTACGAGCAGGACGATGATGCGGTGTTGCCCCGGAGCATCGCGACGTTCGAGGCATTTGAGAATGCCATGACGCTGGACATCGCCATGGGTGGCTCGACCAATACCGTCCTACATCTCTTGGCTGCCGCCCAGGAAGCCGAAGTGCCTTTCACCATGGCAGATATCGACCGTCTGTCGCGCCGCGTGCCGAATTTATGCAAAGTAGCGCCGTCGTCGGCCACAGTTCACGTCGAAGATGTGCACCATGCCGGCGGGATTTTCGGCATCCTCGGCGAACTCGATCGGGGCGCCCTGATCCATCGGGGCGTTTCCACCATCCACTCCGCATCTCTGGGCGAGGCCATCGACAAGCTGGATGTGAAGCGCGCTGTGGCTCCCGAGGTCCGAGAGTTCTATCGCGCCGCCCCCGGAGGGGTGCGCACCACGGTCCCATTCAGCCAGAGTAGCCGCTATCAGGAATTGGACTTGAACCGGGAGAGCGGTGCGATCCGTGATATGGAGCACGCATTCAGCCGAGACGGTGGACTGGCCGTTCTTTACGGCAACATTGCGGAGGATGGCTGCATCGTGAAGACCGCCGGCGTCGCAGAAGGCCATCTCACATTTTCAGGTCCCGCTCTTATCTTTGAGAGCCAGGAGGCAGCCGTTGAGGGCATCCTCGGCGACAAGGTCGTTCCCGGTGACGTGGTGCTGATTCGCTATGAAGGACCCAAGGGTGGTCCTGGGATGCAGGAGATGCTCTATCCCACGAGTTATCTGAAGTCAAAGGGGTTGGGGAAACTTTGCGCTCTGATTACCGATGGCCGTTTCTCCGGCGGCAGCTCGGGACTCTGCATCGGCCATATCTCGCCCGAGGCGGCGGAGGGCGGCGCGCTGGCTCTCGTCGAAGAAGGCGACATCATCGAGATCGATATTCCCAGGCGGGTGTTGCGCGTAGATCTCTCCGCACCGGAACTGGCAAGCCGGCGCGCCAGGATGGAAGAAAAAGGTGCGTCGGCATGGAAGCCCGCGGCACGGGATCGAAAGGTTTCCAGGGCTCTCCAAGCCTATGCGGCAATGGCCACGAGCGCTGCCCGCGGGGCGATACGAGACGTGAACCAGGTAAAGAGCAAGGCCGAAGGTGCGAAGGTGAGTGTGACGGAGGATTGACTTCCGTAATTTGGTTCGAGCTTGGACCTTTGCCTTGTAGTGCACACCCTCTTTCCTTACTCATCGATCGCGAATCGTCTCTGCGCTGCGTCATAACATGCATCCTTCTTCCGGAAGTATTTGCCGATCGGGACGGGCTGCTTCTGGATACGGCGCAGAGCGCCGATGGCAGTATGGGGCAGAGCGATCTTGTGCCGAGCCGGAGCGGTCTTGGTCGCCTGGCGTTTGGGTTGGTGTTGAGCAATTCATCTGGGCGCAGTTCCGATGCGCAACCGGCAGGTAAAGGACCAGTATCTGGTCAGCGACTTCCTGGAGCCCATTATCCGTTCGTATAAGTTCAGACGACGTACCGCGTATCTTGCAATTCGGACAAAACCTCATGTTCTGATCGCCGATACTGATACCAATTGTCAAGTCCGTGGCAGAAGGACGCGTCTTTCTTTGAATCGGGATGGGCGATCTGATTCGCGATAATTAAGTATCTCTGCCGGCGTCAATTACAATTTCTGCTAAATCGAGCCATTCACCAAATTTGCATCGAGAAGCAGTTGTCGCCTAACTTCAAACACGAGGAGTTAGAGCCAAAGCTCGTGAAGTTGCTGGAGAGGACCGCGCAGGTCGAACCTGATCCCGTACGATCGGTTTGGTAGAATGCGAGGAAAGTCTTGTTTGCTCCGCGCTTGACTGAAGAAGCGGGCCCAAATATGATTTTGCTTCCGAATCAAAGACCCCTGGAGCTACCCGATGCGTACTCGACTGCCATTTGTTGCGCTACTCTTCCTGCTGTTTTCCTTATCTCCAAGCTTTCCTGCCTTCGCTGCCAATCTGAATCTCAAGGTGACCGACAGCGGATACCTCAATGCGCGCGGCGTCAGCATCATGCTCTATGACGATGCTTACAGTCCCGTCTTTTTCGATCAGAAAGACGCTGGCATGCAGATCATTCTGCACGGCCATCGCATCGCGACCAATGGCAGCGTGCGTCTTCTGCCAACGCCGGAGCAATGGGGCACGATCCCTCACCTGATCGGTCGCCAAGCGGACAAGCAAGAGGGCCGACTCTCGGCTAACCTTTCCTATCCTGCATACCACCTGGATTATCAGGTGGTGGTTGCGGCCGAGCCGGGCGGGGTGCGCGTGAGTGTAAACCTGACGAAGCCGCTGCCTGCGTTGCTGGTGGGCCGGGCCGGATTCAATTTGGAGTTTCTGCCCTCTATCTATGTTGATAAGTCCTACGTAGTGGACAACAAGGCGTTTGGCGTGCTCCCGCGTTATCCGGAGGATCGGATGACTACGATGCCGCCACGACCCGGCGACCCGAAGCAAGTGTGGTACATCGAGCAGTGGCGGAAAGCCAGGGACTACGCCGAGCCGCTGCCGTTCGCTACTGGAAAGAGCATCACCCTGGCTGCCGGCGATCCGCTCAATCGCATCAGCATCACTACGGAGATCGGACGGCTGCTCCTTTACGACGGCCGGAACATGGCGCAGAATGGCTGGTTCGTGCTCCGCACTTTGATTCCTGCCGGGAAGACCAAGGATGCAGTGGTTTGGCACATCCGACCAAGCTATCTTCCGGAATGGACTCGCCCGCCAATGATCGCGCACAGTCAGGTTGGCTATGCAGCCGATTTTCCCAAGGAAGCCATTATCGAACTCGATCCGAACTTCGAGGCCCCTGGTACCGCCAAAGTCCTCCGGCTCTCCAGCGACGGTTCCTGGAAGGAGGTTTTTCAGGGTCCGATCTCGAAGCCGGTGCCGTGGCTGCGATACGACTACGCCAAATTTAATTTCTCCTCCGTCAAAGAGCCTGGGCTCTACAAGATCGAATACGGCGGCCAAAGCACGGATGTGTTTCCAATCGCCAAAGACGTTTATGGCAAGACCTGGCAAACCAGTTTGGACTGTTTTTTGGCAGAGCAGATGGACCACGTTTCAGTGCGCGACGCCTACCACGTATGGCACGGCGTTGCGCACATGGACGACGCACGGCAAGCTCCGCCGAACACTCCGCACTTCGATGGTTATTCCATGGGGCCGGATACATTTTCTCCCTATAAGCCCGGCCAGCATATTTCAGGTTTGAACGTGGGCGGATGGTTTGACGCCGGCGATTTCGATAACGACGACTACGGCCAATACCGGACCATCGATAATTTGTCTCTGGCATACGCCACCTTCCACAGCAAGTGGGATGAACTCTCGGTCAACGAAAAAGCGCGGTCGGTGACCATGCACAAGCCGGACGGAGTTCCGGACCTTGTCGAACAGGTTGAGCACGGTGTACTGCAGCAACTCGCACAGATCCATGCGGTCGGGCACCCCTTTATTGGGATCCAGTCGCCTTATCTGCAGGGATACACATTTGTCGGCGATGCCGCCTCCCAAACCGACGGCCGGATCTACGATCCCAAGCTCGGGCCGTATGAAGTGAAAGGGAATTACTCCGGCAAGCCTGACGACCGTTGGGCGTGGACGAAGTACAGCGTGTTCAATGAGTATGGGGACATCACTTCGCTCGCTGCCGCTTCGGAGGTGCTGAAGGGCTGGAACGATCCCCTGGCGAAGGAGTGCCTCGATACAGCGATCAAGCTTTGGAATGAGGAGAAGGCGCATCCGGCTCCTCAGCCTCGCGGTCCCTTCATGCGATTTGGATCTCTTGACTGGTCCTCCGCGCTGGAATTAATGATCGCTACCGACGGCGCCCAGCCCTACAAGCAGCGCGTCGAAGAGCTCTTTCCCGGCATGCTGCAGCACATGGGTTTTCAGGGCTGGACGGCGGTGCGCGCACTGCCCTACCTGGACCCGAGCTACAAGGCCCGTTTCAAGGCTGCGCTTGAAGCGTGGATGCCGCAGCTCAACCGTGAACTGGCTAGCACGCCTTTTGGGGTGCCAGCCACGCGGCGTGACTGGGGCGGTTCCGAACAGGTGGCGAATTTCGGCGTGGAGATGTACTTCCTCCACGAGGCGTTTCCAGACATCGTCGGTCCACAATATACCCTGCGCGCCGCCAACTACTTGCTCGGTATGCACCCGGTATCCAGCGTGTCTTATATCGCGGGGATTGGCACAGCCTCCAAGCTGAAGACCTATTCCAACAATCGGTGGGACAATAGCTTCATCCCCGGCGGCATGATCCCTGGCTATGTTGTCATCAAGCCGGATTTCCCGGAGTGCATCACGAATTTCGGGATGCTCTGGTTCGAGGACGAAACCACGGTTTCCGCGGCCAGCAGCTGGGTTCTGGAAGCCAATGCGGCAGAGGCGATCGTCAACCAGGAAACAGCGGCTAAGGGGACTCCAGGGAACTGAAGTTTCTGCTCACGGCAGGATGCCGGGCATAAGCGATACTTGTGCGAGACGGGGTGGCGCCGGTTTTAAAAGGTCGGGTGCTATCCCCCGTTTCGCAGGAGGAGGATCGTTAAATGGCGCTCCTCGGGCGAAGCGAGATACATTTTCTATCACTTGAGTGTGAGCAGATCCGTAATGCCCATCCAGATCCTGCTGATACAGGGACCGACGGGCCACTCCGCTAGCCGTGCTGCTGTGCCGTTCCGGGCGCAGGCGAGGCAAACCTTCAACACGTCAGGTGCAAAATGGCATTGGTGTGCGGTGGCTGCTCATTTAAAAGAGCAACAGCTTGCTCGGTCGGAATCACCACAAGTTCGACCTTGCGGTGCCCGGCTTGCAGCTGGATGTCAGGGCTGACCGGGAGCCGCCCATAAATCCCCGTTCCGATGACCAGGCGGTGACAGTGCCAGGGGATTCCCTCGTTTGCCGTTAGCGGCGTATGGCCGAATTGGCATCGGAAAGGCTTCGACGGACCCTTCTTGCGCTCTGACACTCTTCCGCAGTCGACAACAACGTCGTGGTCGTACTCGACGCCGTTAATCCTGATCGACCCGAAGGCAAGGTTCTCAAACAGCATCTCAGCTGTCTCGCGTCTCGCGCGTAGCACTGCAGTCAGATTCATTTGTTAACGGCGCGGCGCTGTCTTTCGGTCCTTGGCCGCGGCGTTCTTTGCACGGCTGCCCGGATGTTCCCTTTGATGACGTGCAACGGCTTTCGCAACCTCTTCCCGTGAAAGCTTGCTATGGCCATCGCCATGCAGCACATCGCTGCTGAACGGACCCGTGGGGGTTTGGTCTGCCATATTCATTCTCCTTAAGAATCAGCGCGCCTGCGCGCGGGCGCTGGTCGGAGTTGGAACCGGCATGGCGGAGAGCATCTTGAGCCTTCGCCATCAGCTGGGCTGGTTTTGCGCCGGCGGGCCAATCGGGGGCACCTCCGTTGGCCATAGCGGACACGCAGGAATGCGCAATGACCAATATCAGTATAAGCACGAATTCGTTCGCGGTTGGTATTTCGAAGCTCACCAGCTTTCTGAGTTCAACGGCAATGACATGTCTGCGTCGACTGTGGGCGACGGGAGAAGCCTTACTTCGAAGCGTCTCCAAATAATGGCGATCGGGGAGCCTGGGTGCCAGATGGACACTGGCCCACTTTGCGTGTTGAGCTCTGCCTGCAAAATCGCCATTGAAACTGTACTCGATGAAATCATGCTTTCCGGTGGTTGACAGGGCTGATTGGCTCCCTTGACTGAGCAGGAGATTCCCGCGACAGCGACACGCGCAGCTTCCTCTGTCGAGACTTCGCCTACAGCATAGGCCGGACTAAAACCGCCAGGGACTGGGGGAGAGAGCGCTGATTTAGAGTGCCGCTGTCAACTATCGAACGGCCATGGGGGGAATTTGCCGTTTTAAGGACTTAGCCATCCCCGGAGCGGGGAACAGCTACTCAAAGAGGCTGAGCCGAGCAGTGTTCGACAACGATGGACGCAGGATTGGCAATCCGGCGCCCGGCCCCATGGGTTGCTGCAACCGCCTTTGCTGCCAGACTGGGGCCCCCCAAAAAAAAGACGGCACGAACGGTCTTGCTGTTCGTGCCGGGAGGCCAGTGACGCAAACTACTTCCGTTCTGAAGAGAGCGACCATAGTTCGCTGCTCTTCATTCGGAATAAATACACTATAGCATAGATTCGGAAGAGTTCAAATACAAAAATTAAAATTATTTTCTGCGTCCGCAGCGATCAAGCAGGCTTATTTTGCACAGCATTCTTCCCGCCGTGGATCGGGGGTAAAACAACCGAAGTGGCGAAAGCAGACGATGCATCCAGTTCCCTTCAAGATATTCAAAAGAAATGAATTATTGACTATGATGCGAGGAGGCTTTCATCTTTTGGTCTCACACCGTTGGAGGCTTTTCTCCAAGTGCTTGAAGGAGGAGCCACGCCTTCGCGTTAACTTGATCGCCTCAAAGCTTCAAATAGACTCTCTACCCAACGGTAGAAGTCTTCCAAAATCCAATTTTTGGGATTTGCCAGGGACGCTGTGGGTGAACAAGCCTCGGTGGAGATTGACCTTTAGCTGCGCACGCCGTCAGAGTGCTTTGTCGGCCTGGGTGGCGAGATCAAAGTCCTTCTCTGTCAGCCCACCAGCATCATGAGTGATTAGCCCCAAGCGCACACGGTTGAAGCGGATGTCGATGTCTGGATGATGCCCGGCGGCCTCGGCCAGCTCGCCGATCCGGTTCACAAATCGAAGAGCAGCGCAGAAATCCTGGAGATGAAACGTCTTCCTCAGTTCACCGGCTTCCACCTGCCAGCCCGTCAAACCTGCTAACCGGGATTGGACCTCTGGCGCGGAGAGTGCAGACATGTTTTCTTCTCCTTGAGGGGACTTTCCGAGCGCGAGTAACTCAACTGTACTCCGAAATGCAAGGGTGTGTTACAGCGTTCCGGTTCAATTCACCCGGTGTTGCCGGATGGCGCTTCCGCTTTTGACAGGCGGAGCCCGTGAATCCGCCCCGGCGGATGGCGGTTCCTCTCAAGGGCACACCTGCTTCGACTAGGACTGCTGGGCGGCACCGATTCTGCTGTGAAGCGCGATGCGGGTGCCGACTCCAATGAGGAGTACGAAGAAGGTGACCAGGAAAGCGGCGGCGTAGGCCAGAGCGTGCGCTCCTTCGAAGGGTTCGGCGATGGCGGTCCAAATGACGTAGGTGAGATAGCCCACGGGTTCGTTGGTCAGATGGCCTGTCCACAGGTAGTCGGACCATCCCGCGGTGTAGATGAGAGGCGCGGTTTCGCCAACCGAGACAGAAAGGGCGAGCAGGATTCCGGTGAGGATGGACGGGGCGGCCATGGGGAGGCAAATGCGCATGATGACCGTGCCGGTGTTGGCTCCGAGGGCGTAGCCGGCTTCGCGGAGGGCATTAGGGACCTGATTGAGCGCGACCTCGGTGGTGCGGCAGATGTAAGGCAGGGAGATAATGGCCAAGGCGATGCTCGCGGCAGCGGCAGAGAAATGCCAGCCCAGATCGACGACCATGGTGGCGTAAGCGAAGTAACCGACGACGATGGAGGGCACGCCGACGAGCACGTCGGAAAGGAAACGAAGGGTTGGCGCCAAAAAGCCGCGGCGGAACTCGGAGAGATAGATTCCGGCTGCGATTCCGGGCGGGATAGCCAGCAGGATGCCGCCGAAGGACATGACCACCGTTCCCTCGATGGCATTCAGCAGCCCCCCCGTCATTCCCGCCGTGAGGTGGGTAAAGACGCCAAGATTGAGCGCGTGTGCTCCGCGCAGGAAGACGAGGACGAGGATAGAGAGCATGGCGCCGCTGAGGAGCAGGAAAGTTGCCGCGCTCGCCGCCCATCCCAGGCCGTTGAAGACCTGCCGACGCAAGCGGCCGCCAAGGGTTGGGTTGGTGATCGCGGCGCGGACATCGACCTCCATTGCGGGCGTGAGTTTGCCTTCAAGCGCTCCGAGCGGCAACGTCAAAAGGAGACAGAAGCGATGCCAGAGCCGGCGATGGAGATGCTGCGCACCCGTCTCCATACGCTCCTCGTGGCCGCTGAGGTAGAGCAGAATGCGTGCGGTGCTGTTGACGACGATCGAGATGAGGCAGAGCACGAGCGCTACTTCGGCGAGCGAGCGGACGGCCATGCCGGTGGGATCGGTAAGTGCGCTGTCAAGCTGGGAGACGATGAACGACGCCATGGTGGAAATGGGCGTGTAGATGTTCGTGGGCAGGTAATTCAGGGCGTTGCCGCTGACCATCAGCACGGCCATGGTTTCACCCAGAGCGCGGCCGGTAGCGAGGATGGTAGAAGCGATGATCACGCGGCGGACACCCGGCAGCTCCACCGACCAAAGCGTTTCAAAACGCGTTGCGCCCAGCGCTAATGCGGCCTCGCGCTGCCCCAGAGGCATGGCTACAAGAGCATCGCGTACGGTAGCTGCGATGAGGGGGACAATCATGAGGCTCAGCACCAGACCGCAGGTGAGCAGCCCATAGCCGCTACCCGAAGGAGCTCCAAAGAATGGGATGGAGCCGAAGTGCTCGACCAGGAAGGGGAAAAGATGGCGACCAAGAAAGGGGATGACCAGCACATAGCCCCAGAGACCGAAGACCACACTGGGAATAGCGGCCAGCAGTTCGACCAAAAAAGAGAGCCAGGGGCGCAGAACCGGCGGGATACCCTCGGCCAGAAACATGGCGGCGCCCACGCCAAAAGGGACGGCGATCAAAACCGCGATGGCGGTGCTCAGAAGCGTGCCGACGATAAGGAAAAGAATCCCGTATTGGGCGTTGGGCATGACCTGCTGGCCGTGCACGGAGATGGGCGCGGCATAGAGGTTGCCCAGGTTCCAGTTGTTGAGCACAAGGAAGTGAATGCCGTTGAAACGCATGGCGGGCCATGCGGATTGCCAGAGGACAACGACAATCACAATCAGGCTGACGCCTACTAGACTGGCAAGCGGCGCGATAAGCCTGCGAAATGTCATGGTGCAACTCCGGCGCCGGCCTTTCCGGCGCGAACCGAACAGTGAGGGAGTTAAAGGCGGAAGCTTCTTCCGTGCAAATCTCCATCCATTTGATCTCGAACCTGATATCGGCCATTCCCGGATCCGGCAATTATGAACCGGGCTGCCATTCCGGCAAGAAAGAGGTGGTCAGAGACCTAGATGAAAAATACCACGCCCACCGGCCGTTACAGGTGCCGGTGGGCATAAGGAATCTGCTGCCAAACCGGCTGGCACTACTGAATCTTTGCAATCTGAGCTGCGCTCAGGCTAACCACGGACTGGGGCAGGGGCACGAAATGGAGGGGCGTCAAGAATTGCGAAGCGTTGCCGCCGGTGGAACTAATGGCCCAGGTGAACAGATCGCGCAGGGCTGACGCCATCGCGGCCGAGGGCTGTTGTTGATTTACGAGGGCGTACTCATAGTTGATGATGGGGTAAGACTGCGGGCCAGGCGCGAAGATGAGGCTGACGCGCTCGCTGGCCGGAGTTTTCGATACCATCTGTGCGGCAGCGGCGGTGGCATTGTCCACGGTGGGCAGGACAAACTTTCCGTCGTGATTCTGGAGCATGGCAATGCCCAGACCGGCCTTATCCGTTGCCGCCTGGTAGCTGCTGCCGATATAGGCGATCGAATACGGGTTATCCTGGGAGGCTGTCACCATGCCGGGATTGCCCTCCGCGCCGAGTCCGCCCTTTACGGGCGCCCAACTGATGGTGGTGCCGAAGTTGTACTTTTTCGCCCAACTCGCCGTGCTGAAGGCCAGGTACTGGGTGAAGATGAAGGTGTCGCCGCTGCCGTCACTGCGGTGAATGGGGATGATGGCGTGGGCTGGCAGCTTGACACCCGGATTCAGGACCGCAATCGCGTGGTCGTTCCACGTGTGGATGGAGCCGTCGTAGATGCCGGCCAGCACCGGTCCGCTCAGCTTGATGTGCTGATCGTTCAGGCCGGGCAGGTTGTAGTTGACCATCTGCATGGAGATCGCCAGCGGGATATTCAGCATGTTGGGGTGCGCCTGCATCATCGTGTCGCCCAGGTAGGCATCCGAGGCTCCGATTTGCGCGATGCCGGCAATCGCCTGCGACATGCCGGTTCCACTGCCGGTGGACTGAGTAGTGATCCTCACATTGGGATGGGTTTTCGCATACTCAGGAACCCAGACGTTGAAGAGCGGATAGAGCAGGCTCGATCCGGTTTCCAGGATGTTTATCTGCGGGGCGGCGGATTTGCAGCCTGCGCTCACCAAGGCGGCAACAGAAAACGCAAGAACAAGGGCGCTGCTTCTGAACGCGATGCCGTACTTCTGAAACCAGGCAGACTTGTTACGAACTGGCACAACTACCTCCTTATCACTGGCTGGCGGGTTGGGTTGCTGGATGGGCGGAGTGGCTCAAATCCTGTGTACATCTGGAGATGATTCTTCCCCGAAAGAGAGTGGGCACTGCAACTCAAGGGTTGCACACCGAGAGGGAGTGTGGGACCGCAGTAGGCCAATTTTCACGAACTTTTGACAAACCGGAAAGAGGAAGAACTGAAGGGTGCGCGCCACCTCACGCTCAGAAACGGCGAATTGTGGGCGGACAGAGGAGTTTTTGAGATAGAAGGACTGCGCCGACTCACCGGCGCCGGTCCACCCGCCTGGACCTGGTTGAAGGCGGCGTAACTCTTAGGGGCGAAGATGCCATCAAGGCTTCCTTTCCCGAATTGAGCCGCATTGAAATCGCCGGAGAACTAAGCCCTAATCTCCAGTCAGGGTTTGGAGAGCTTGGCAGCTTGCGTTACATCAAAGGCAGAGAATCGCTTGCTTTGGCCGCTGATTTCCGCGCGCAGCTCTTGCCAGAGTTCGTTCGGAATCTTGAGAAAGACCTCAACAACCGCAGGATCAAACTGCGCCCCGGAGCAACGCAGAATCTCCTCGCGCGCGACGTCGAAGCTTCTTGCCTTTCGGTAAGGCCGGTCACTGGTGATGGCGTCCAGGGTGTCAGCTACGGCGAAGATGCGTGCTCCAATGGGGATCTCATGGCCGCGGAGGTTGCTGGGATAGCCGCTCCCGTCGTAGTGCTCCTGGTGGCAGAAGACAATCTCCGCTGCTCCGGCGAGAAAAGGGATCTTACGCAGCATGAAATAGCCGCGCGTGCAGTGTTCGCGCATCAACGCCTGCTCTTCCGGGGTCAGCTTGCCGGGTTTGCGCAGGATCTCGTCGGGGATGGCCATTTTCCCGATGTCGTGGAGAAAGGCGCCGCGGGCAATGATCTTGATCTCATCGGGTGGCAGTTCCATGGCGCGGGCCAGTGCGATGGTGTAAGCGGTAACGCGCTTGGAGTGACCCTCGGTCTCGGAGTCCTTGAGGTCGAGGGCATCGCCCAGAGCTTCGAGGGTCACGTCGTAGGAGTGCTCCAGGTCTTCCATGGCGTGGCGCAACATCTCAGTGCGCGCGCGCACCATTTGTTCCAGGCTTTGCTGGTAGTTCTGGCTTTCTTCCACGACTCGACGGTAGTTCAGAGCGCGTTCTACGGTGCCGATCAGGTGTTCGCGCTCGAAGGGTTTGAGCAGATAGTCATAGGCACCGCGGCGCATGGCGTCGATGGCCACGCTGATGTCGTGAACGGCGGTGACCATCACCACGGGAATGCCCGGCTGCTGTGCATGGATGCGCTCCAGAAGCACAATGCCGTTGACGTCCTGCATCACGATGTCGGTGAGCACGAGGTCAAAGGCGTTCAACTCCATGGCCCCCAGCGCCTCGCGGCCATTGGAGACCAGGTGCGTCTCGTAGCCCTGTTGCTCCAGCGTTGAGCCCATCATCGAGCGCACGTGCACCTCGTCGTCCACCACAAGAATGCGAGCCTTCCTGCGCGTGTCCGTATCGCCTCGTGCATGCGAGTTTCTCTCGGGATTTTGGGCCCCCGGTCCAGCCGGATTAAATAGCAAGAAACCTCCTCCTGGCTTGATCTCTGCAGCCAGACCCCTCGCCCGTAAAAAGCCCCTGATCCTCAGACGGCGCGCGCCCGGGATTGGACACCGGTCCCCGATTCAAGAGAGACGGATTGCCAATCTCTCTCGCTTATCGGCTGCCGCCAATTTTCCTTGGCCCACTTGCGATACGCGTCTTTGCCGAGCGGTGTTCCCTCAACATCCGACCCCAGCCGCCCAGCCGCCCCGTGGGGGTGCTTCGCGCTCATTCTCAGACATTCATTCCACACTATAAAGCAGCTATTACAGAAGCCGTGACAGAACTGCTCCCGCGTGAGGATCGAAACACGGACACACGTACCGCAAATGCCAGCGACCTGAGCCTAACTTCGTCTCTCGCGCGTCTCAATGGCACAAAAGTTGTAATGTGCGGCGTGTTGCCGGTGCGGCGCGTTGGGGTACATGCGGCACACTCCTGCAACATGAAAGCCTGGAAAATACCGGACGGCGGCAGCCCCCGGTCAAGCCGTGGACTACTTTTCGCCGGTCAATGCCCCGCCACGGTTTGGTGGAAGGTTTTCCCATAAGAGATCTGTTCCACGCCGAACGGCAGGGTGGAGGGTGTTCCCCGCGGGGCCTCTCGCGCCAACTTGTCTTCTTTCCTGGCGATTCCAGCTGGATACCCGCGGGTCACGTTGGGGTACAATCCAAACTCATGAATTCAGATCAGTCTGCAAAGCCGCCGGTGGGCTTCTCTGTCCGTTACCTGCTTGTGATTTGGATCATGGTGATCAGCGCGGTTTCCTACCTGGACCGCACCAATATCGCCATCGCTGGCGTGGAGATCGCCCGGGAGTTCCACATCAACAACACGCAGTTGGGGTGGATTTTCAGCGCCTTTTTGGTCGGCTATTCCGTGTTCCAGATCCCCGGTGGGGCGCTGGCGCGGCGGTTTGGTCCGCGTCGGGTGATCGCCATAGGAGCGATGTGGTCGGGAATCTTTACCTTCCTGACCGCGTCGGTCCCGGCGGGATTGACGGGCGCGCTGATGGTGCTGATTTTGATCCGGTTTTCCTTGGCAGCCGGGGAGGCCACGGTTTTTCCGTCGTCGAACCAATTTGTGGAGCGATGGATTCCCCTTCCTGAACGGGGCCGGGCCAATGGCATTATCTTTGGCGGCGTGGGACTGGGGTCGGGACTCACTCCCGTGGTCGTGACGGCCATCCTCCTGCATTTCGGCTGGCGCGCTTCCTTCTGGTTCAGTTCTCTGGTTGTATTGACCGCAGCCTCCATCTGGTTCCTCGCTTCGCGCGATACTCCTGAAGAGCATCCTAAGGTGAGCGCAGGGGAATTGGCGCACATCGTGGCTGGACGCGAGGACCTTCCCGGAAAGGCATCACCTGACCCTGCTAAACCCAAGGGGAAGGCACCGTGGGGAAAGATCGCCTGCAGCAAGGAGATCTGGGGTGTGACGCTGAGCTATTTTAGCTTTGGCTACATTGCGTGGTTGTTCTTTAATTGGTTCTATATCTACCTGGTCCAAGTGCGGCATCTGAGCCTGAAGACAAGTGCCTTGTATTCGATGTTGCCGTTTCTGGCCATGACGGCGGGCTCGATAGTGGGCGGAGCAGCCAGCGATTGGCTGGCGCGCCATGTGAGCGTACGCGCGGGCCGCTGTTTTCTGCCTGCGGGCGCGATGTTTGTAACAGCCATACTTCTATCTTTGGGCTCCCGGGCAAGCGAAGCGGCCACCGCCAGCCTGGTTCTGGCCTGCGGGGCGGGAGCTTTGTATCTCTCGCAGAGTTCCTACTGGTCGGTTACCGCAGATTACGCCGGGGAGTTTGCCGGAGTCGTTTCCGGCGCCATGAACATGGGATGCCAGATCGGGGGCGCAGTCACGGCCTCGCTTACCCCATGGATCGCGCAGCACTTTGGATGGAACGCATCATTTCTGTCCGCAACCGCGCTGGCGGTTGTGGGCGCGTTGGCCTGGCTCATCGTCAATCCCAAGGCGCGCCTCATCCATCGCAGTGGCGCAACCGCAGCCGCGTGAGAATCGCGGTGTCTTTCTGAACTTGCCTTATTTCCTTGTCGGGCGGCGCGCTCGCCGCGCCGCGACCCAGCCTTCTTTGTTTACTTGCCGGCCGCGAGCCACGGCCAGAGCGCCGGCAGGCACCGTTTCGGTGATGCACGAGCCCGCGCCGATATAGGCTCCATCTTCAACGCTAACCGGCGCCACCAGCGTCGTATCGCTGCCCACAAACACTCCCTTGCCGATGCGCGTCCTGTGCTTGTCGACGCCGTCGTAATTGCAGGTGATGGTCCCTGCCCCGATGTTGGTTCCTTCGCCCACCTCTGCGTCGCCGAGGTAAGTGAGGTGGTTGGCCTTAGCGCCCTTGCCGATGCGCGTCTTCTTGGTCTCGACAAAGTTACCCACATGCGCATCCGCGCCGATTTCGCTGCCCGGCCGCAGATGCGCGAAGGGACCGATGCGTGCGCCATCGGCCACGGTGCTGTCAGTCAGTACGCAGCCCTGCCGGACCAGAACGCCGTCGCCTAGAGTGCAATCTTCGATTACCGTGTAGGAGCGAATCAGGCAATCCGAGCCGATGCGCGTATGGCCCAGCAATTGTACAAAGGGCTCGATGACCGTATCCGCCGCAACCTCCACGCCCGTGTCGATCACCGAAGTCTCCGGCCTGTAGATCGCGACGCCGGCCGCCATCAGCCGATGAGCCGCAGCGGCGCGCATGGATGTATCCAGGCCGGCCAACTCCGCGAGGGTGTTGGCGCCCAGCAGCTCAGTGGGGTCTTCATATTTGAAGGCGACGACGCGCTCGCCAGCTGCCTGCAGCACGGACGCCATGTCGGTGAGGTAAAGCTCACCGTGGGGATTGTTGGCAGTGAGCTTGTCCAAGTGCGCGAACAGGGGCGCGGTCTGGAAGGCGTAGAGGCCCATATTGACCTCGCGCAGCGCCAACTGTTCGGGTGCGAGCATCTTCTGCTCGACAATGGCCAGGACCTCCGGTGCTTCGGGCGAACGCCGCAGGATACGCCCGTAACCGTGGGAGTCGGCCGGCTCGGCGGCCGTGAGGGTCATGGCGGCATGCTGCTGCCGGTGGAAGCGCCACAGCTTGTTGAGAGTCTGCGCGCGGACGAGCGGCGCGTCGCCAGAGAGCACCAGAATGTCTTCATAACTGGCGACGGCTTGGCGCGCGCACTGGATGGCGTGGCCCGTACCGCGCTGTTCGGTCTGCTCGACAAAGCGCACGCCGGTGGCGGCGACAGCTTGGCGCACGCGTTCGGCTTGATGCCCGACAACAACATAAATGTCCGCGGGCGCGGCCACCTGGCTGGTGGCGGCGATCACATGCCCGATAAGAGGGCGTCCACCAATCTCGTGCAGTACCTTCGGCCGCCGCGACTTGAGCCGGGTTCCTTTGCCCGCCGCCATAATCACGATGGACAGATTGGAGCCGGCCTGCGACTCTTGTCTCGATCCCCGCTGAACGCCGCCGCTTGTTCTTCTCTCGCTCGCCATCTTGTCTCTACCGCTCCTATCTTGGCCGGAATCCTGGTCTGGCCGCCACCGTCCGCATCTCTTCCAACCTATTGTCCTCCAGGCGCGGCGTCAAACGTCGTCGCGCGCCGCGCGCCGGTTTGCTCCTTTGCTGAACGACGCCTATCGGCCGACGAAGATCGTCCGAGTATGCCAAGAGAGCCGCGATTTGCGAGACTGTTTCAACAGCAGCGGCAATAGCGTTATTCTGTTCGTGTTCCGCAGAACGGCCCGGCGCATGGGGAGATAGAAATGGGCGAGTTCATTCTCAACGTCAATGGCGCGCCGCTTAAGGTCAACGCACCTCGTGAAGAGTCTCTGCTCTTCGTCCTCCGCAACTACCTTAATTTGACGGGCGCCAAATACGGGTGCGGCGAAGGCCAGTGTGGCGCCTGCACGGTGCTCATCAATGGAAGCCCGATGCGATCCTGCCTGGTCCCGGCCTCGGCGGCCGTCAACACCAAAGTCGTTACCATCGAAGGTCTGGAGCAAGACGGCAAGCTTACGGCCGTGCAGCAGGCATTCATGGACGAGGAAGCCCTGCAGTGCGGCTATTGCACCTCCGGCATGATCCTCAGCGCCACCGCCTTGCTGCGTAAGACACCTCATCCCACTGAGGAGCAGATCGTCGCGGCCATGAATGGCAATGTCTGCCGCTGCGGAACCTATCCGCGCATCGTCGCGGCCATCCAGCGCGCCGCCCGGGCGCAGAACATGGGAGGCGCGTGATGAGCCTGAACGAAGAGCTAGACCTGCGCGAACTGCCCGAGCTCGAATGTTTTCAGGATGGATCGTGGGGTCTGTCCACCCTGCCTCTTGCCCGCCGCGACTTCATTAAGCTGCTGGGCGGAGGCCTTTTCGTCTGCCTCACCCTCCCTTCAGCGTGGGCGCAGGAGTCGGGCGGCTTCTTCGGCCGGCATGAGTTGCCCAAGGATCTGGGTGCGTGGCTGCACATCGCCGCCGACGGCAAGGTGACGGTCTTTACCGGCAAGGTCGAGGTGGGGCAGAACATTCGCACGTCGCTTGCCCAACAAGTGGCCGAGGAGCTGGGCACGCCCTTTGATTCGATCAACATGATCATGGGTGACACCCAGCTCGTCCCGTGGGACGCAGGCACCTTTGGCAGCCGCACCACGCCTACCATGGGGCCGGAGTTGCGCAAGATGGCCGTGGCCGCGCGCCTGATGCTCGTCTCGATGGCCGCCAAGCGCTGGCAGGTGGACGCCGCCAGACTCGACGCAGCGGATGGCAGGGTAACCGAACAGGGCGGCTCGCGCTCGATCACGTACGGCGAACTCACGCGCGGCGAGAATTTGCTTGAAGTCGTTGCCGGCGAAGAGCCGCTCACGCCCGCCACCGAATGGAAGATCGCGGGGACCGCGGTTCCCAAGGTCAATATCCGCGATTTTGTTACCGGCAAGCATAAGTACCCCTCGGACATTGTTCGGCCAGAGATGTTGTTTGGCGCGGTGGTGCGTCCCAGCGGCTTCAATGCAACGCTGGAATCCGTGGATACGAGCGCAGTCGAGAAGATGCCCGGCGTGAAGGTGGTGCGCGACGGCGACTTCATCGGCGTTGCGGCGCCGGATGTGTACACGGCGCAGCAGGCCGCGGCGGCCATTCAGTGTAAGTGGATTGTGCCCGCGCAGCCCTCAAACGCCAACCTCTTCGAGGTGCTCAAGGCCGGCGCCAGCAGCGATGACCGGCCGCGGCATTCGACCGGCTCTGTGGACCAGGGCATGGCCACGGCGGATCTGAAGCTGGAGGCGCGCTACACGGTCCAATACATCGCCCATGCGCCGCTGGAGCCGCGCGCCGCCGTGGCGGAGTGGAACGGCTCTCATCTGACCGTGTGGACGGGAACCCAGCGGCCCTTTGGCGTGCGCGACCAACTCATGGAGGGGTTCAACCTTCCTTCCAGCCAGGTGCGCGTCATTCAGCCGGACATGGGCAGCGGCTACGGCGGCAAGCACACGGGTGAATGCGCCATCGAAGCCGCGCGGCTGGCCAAGGGTGCCGGCAAGCCCGTGAAGCTCATCTGGACTCGCAAGGAGGAGTTTACCTGGGCCTACTTCCGCCCCGCCGGCCTGATGGAGATTCGCGCCAGTGCGCGCCGCGATGGAACCCTCGTCGCCTGGGAGCATCAGAACTACAACTCCGGTCCATCCGCCCTCGAAACTCCGTACAACGTTCCCAATCAGTTCCTCCAGTACCTTCCCGTCAAATCGCCTCTGCGCCAAGGTTCCTATCGCGCCCTTGCCGCCACCGCCAACAACTTCGCCCGCGAATTGCACATGGACCCACTGGCGCACG
>JAKABE010000390.1 GCA_021801945.1 Acidobacteriota bacterium | reverse complement strand
GCGGTTGAACTGGCCATTGAAGACGAGATTCTGCACCACGCCGCGCAGGTGGAGCCGCCTGATCCGGCCTCGCTGCCGCCCGTCGAAGACAACCCTGGCTTGCGGGACGATTACATCCGGTTTCTTATCGATTCCGTCCCCGGCCTCTCACTGGCAGGTCTGAAGATTGTGGCCGACTGCGCCCACGGGGCTGCCGCAGCCGTCGCCCCCGAGCTTTTCCGCCGCCTCAACGCCGCTGGAGCCGCTGCAATCAGCCTCCTGAATGTTGCCCCCGACGGCCGCAACATTAACCTGAACTGCGGCGCCCTGCATCCGGAGTACGTGGCGAGCCAGGTGGTAGCTCGCGGCGCGCATCTGGGGTTGACCTTCGACGGAGATGCCGACCGTTGCATGCTGGCTGGCGCCGGCGGCAACGTCGTAAACGGCGACGCGATCCTGCTGATGGCCGCGCGCGACTTGCAGGCCCGCGGCCTGCTTACCGGAAACCTTGTTGTGGCCACCACCATGTCCAACATGGGGCTGGAATCGGCCCTCAAACACAGCGGCATCCGGATGGACCGCGCTCCGGTGGGGGACCGCTACGTGCTGGAAGAGATGCAAAAGCAGAACGCGGCTCTGGGCGGCGAGCAGTCCGGGCACATTTTGTTTCCACACCTGGCCACGACCGGCGACGGCCTGCTGACTGCGCTGGTGATTCTCGACCTGATCGCCCGCAGCGGCCAATCAGTTGAGGAACTGACTGCGGATCTGAAGGTCTTCCCGCAAGTGATCGTCAACGTCAAGGTGCGCGAAAAGAGGCTGCTCACGTCCATTCCTGCCGTTGCCGCGGCCATCCGCGCCGCGGAAGACGAGCTGAACGAGAATGGACGCGTTGTCGTGCGCTACTCCGGCACCGAAGCTTTGGCTCGCGTGATGATCGAAGCCGAAAGCCAAGAAGCGATGCACCGGCACGCGGACGCCATCGCCAATGCGATTCGGAGCGAGTTGGGAGTGTAGGCGGGCAAGGCCTGGAGCATGCGATCGCTGAGTTGACCTTCGCGCAAATGCGCAAATGACACAAGTTACATGCACTTTCGGATGCGCTGATGGGGGGCTTGAAATCCGCTGGAATGCTACAATTACACGGGATGCCTATGCCCCTGAAGACACTTTTTCTCAACCCACCCTCCTTCGAAAACTTCGACGGCGGCGCCAGTTCGCGCTGGCCGGCGACGCGCGAGATTGAATCCTATTGGTACCCGGTCTGGCTGACCTATCCCGCCGGCATGCTCGAAGGCTCCCGGCTGCTCGATGCGCCGCCCCACCACGTCTCGGCGGAAGAGACAATCCGCATCTGCGGCGATTACGAGTTCCTTGTCCTCTTCACTTCGACGGTGGGTTGGGAGGGCGACCAGCGCTTGGCCGAAGCCATCAAGACCAGGCACCCGAAGATCAAGATCGCCTTTGTTGGCCCGCCGGTCACCACCGACCCTGATCGCGCTCTCAACGAGTGCGGGGCGCTCGACTTCATCTGCCGCCGCGAGTTCGATTTCTCAATCGTCGAGTTTGCTCAAGGCAAGCCGCTCAACGAGATTCTGGGCATCAGCTACAAGAAAGACGGCAAAATCTTCCACAACCCCGACCGCCCGCAGGTAGAGGACCTGGATGCAATGCCGTGGGCGACCAAGATTTACAAGCGTGACCTGGACGTCACCCGCTACAACGTTCCCTTCCTTCTCCATCCTTATATCGCGCTCTATTCCACACGCGGATGTCCCGCGCAGTGCACGTTCTGTCTTTGGCCTCAGACGCTGAGCGGCCATGCCTGGCGCAAACGCTCAACGGACGATGTGGCCGCGGAGATGAAGTGGGCAAAAGAGAACTTCCCTGAAGTCAAGGAATTTTTCTTTGACGACGATACCTTCAATATCCAAAAGAGCCGCACCATCGAGCTCTGCGAAAAGCTCAAGCCGCTGGGGCTCACCTGGAGCTGCACCTCGCGCGTGACCACGGACCGCGAGACGCTGAAAGCCATGAAGGATGCCGGTTGCCGGCTGCTGATCGTGGGCTTCGAGTCCGGCGATCCGCAGATCCTCAAGAACATCAAGAAAGGCGCGACCGTAGAGCGCGCCAGGGCCTTTGCCAAGGACTGCCACGACCTCGGACTGGTCATTCATGGCGACTTCATCCTCGGCCTGCCCGGAGAAACCAAGGAGTCGATCCGCAATACGATCAACTTCGCCAAGTCCCTCGACGTGGAAACGATCCAGGTTTCCATCGCGCACGCCTACCCGGGCACCGAGTTCTACGAGTACGCGGCCGCGAACGGCTTCATCACCAACCACAATATGCAGGACGGCGGCGGCCACCAGATGGCGCACATCGAGTATCCCGGTTTGCCCGCCGACTACGTGCTCGAAATGGTTCATCGCTTTTACGACGAGTACTACTTCCGCCCCAAGGCTGCTTTTCGCGTGGTCTGGAAGGCGGTGCTGAATCGCGATGTGCCCCGGTTGTATACCGAGGCCAAGTCGTACATGAAGCTGCGTGCCGAGCGCAACAGGATGGTGAAGGCCGCGCGCAGCCAGAAGGCCGAACCACAGGCGCCGGTGGGCGCGGGCGCATAGCTGAGCGGGCTTTTTCCTGGAGGGAGGCGCCGCACGCTCCGCCTTTCACTTGGGCCGGGTTTCAGCACGGGAAATTCAACGAATTGATGGCACATCGAAAACTCACACCCCGGCAGTATCTAATCCTGGGAGTGGTGGCCATCTCCGCGCCGCTGGGCGACAGTTGTCTTTCCCGCGGCATGACGCACATACCTCCCATCTCGCTGGCTCACCCCTTTGCACTCATCGGCGCGGTTTTCACGCCTTGGGTTGCGCTGGGCATCCTGCTGCTCATTGGCTTTTTCGCGAGTTATCTTACAGCGTTGTCGTGGGCCGATCTGACGTTTGTTCTTCCCGCCACGGCCTTTGGGTACGTCATCATCGCGCTGCTGGCGAAGTTCTGGCTGCAGGAGAGCATTTCGGTGGAGCGCTGGGCGGGAATTCTCCTGATTACGGTCGGGGTGGGGTTTGTCGCGCGAGGGCCTGCCCGTACCGAACAGCCTGTGCCGGGGGCCGAGGAGGCGCGATCGGAGGAGCCGGTCTGCTCGGAGGTGGAACCGCGATGATGATGTTGTCTCCCGCAGTCGTTGCGAATCCGTGGCTCGCTGCCGCCATGATCGCCGGCGTGGTGCTCAGCTCGACGACAGGCGAAGTGACGATTGCATCGGCCATGAAGTCCATCGGCGATCTGGATCTGATTCGCGCCCGCTCGGGAATCGGCGGGGCCATCCGCGCGGTACTGAGTTGCCCCCGGTTTTTTATCGGAGTGTTCTTCCTGGCCATTGGGTTTTTCGCGTTGCTGTTGGCGCTGAACCACCTGAACTTGAGCCTTGCCGGCCCGGCGTCGGCCTCGCTCACGCTGGTGACGAACGCGATTGCCGGCAAGATCTTCCTCAAGGAAAACGTGGACCGGCGCCGCTGGACCTCGGCGCTGCTGGTGTGCGTGGGAGTGTATCTGCTGGCGCATTGAAGCACGAAAGCGACTGCGCTGTTGCTTTTCACGCGGGGGGCACGATAGCGGTTTGCGTGACTCCCAACCACTGTGCTCCGGCCAAATCCTTTCCTCTCCTCCTCGTCCGTTTCAAGCCGGCTGGACTCGCTCGCCCCGGGTCTCGCATCCGCCGGACCTC
>JAKABE010000389.1 GCA_021801945.1 Acidobacteriota bacterium | reverse complement strand
AAACCGACCTAGATAGAAATGTGCGAGTCCGGATTGGGGAGCAAGCCGGATGGCTTCATCCGACTGATTCAGCGCCGCCGAAAGGTCGTAGCCGCTGGCGAGCGCAAGAGCCAAGTCCAGATGCGCGGCTGCCAGACCGGGCGCCAGAGTTGCGACCTGACGGAGAAGCGCAATTCCTTGTTTGACGTTGCCCATTTGCAGCTCGGCTTTTCCAGCCGTGGATAACGTGGCCGGATCCTCAGGCGCAAGTGCCACTGCTCTGTCCAGCTCGGCAAGAGCGTCCGATTTCCTGTTTTCCTGGGCAAGGATCAGCCCCAGGTTCAGATGACCTTCCTTGTAATCAGGATCGTCTTCGAGGGCCTGACGAAGAAGCTTCTCTGCCGTGATCAAATCATTCTTCCGCGCATAGACCATCGCAAGGTTCCCGCGGGCCTCGGCCAGTCCAGGCTGAAGAGTAAGAGCAGCATCGAGCCACTTTTGCGCGGCGGGCAAATCGCCTTGCGCCAGTTTCAACCGGCCCAGTTCAGCTTGAATTGCGGCTTGGCCCGGGTCGATGTTCATCGCGTCACGCAGGGCCTCTTCCGCTCCCTTCATGTCGCCCGTGGCCTCGAGCGCCAGCCCGAGATTAAATGCTGTCCGGGCGCTATGCGGATTTTGTTGGAGCATCTGGCGATAGATTTGCGCGGCCTCTGCCGCTTTCCCGGCTTGCAGCAGGTCGTTTGCCTTGGTTCCCTCGGAGGCAAGCTGGCTATTCAAAAACTCTTTGTTCTGTTCTTTGCGCAATTGGCTGACTAGCTGTTCCACCTGCTCGGTTTGCCCGAGCGAGCGCATGACTGCGACAAGTTGATACTGGGCGGATCGGTCGTCAGGTTTGAGAGCGACAGCTTTTTGCAGTTGCGGCAAGGCCTGCGCAGGCTTCCCCAGGCGCGCGAGGACCAGCCCAAGCTGATAGCGTGCCTCAAAATCTTCCGGTGCTCCAGCGGCACCACGCTCGAGTTGTGGTTCCGCCTGTGCGTAATTGCCGAGCTGCTGGTAGACGGTGCCCAGCATGATGTGTCCGGAGGGATCGTCGGGTTTGCGGAGGACGTAGTCGCGGGCGGGCGCCAGCGCGTCGGTCCACGCCGAGGCATCGATCAGCGCCTTGACTTCTGCAGCCAGCGCCATCGTATTCGATGGATCGAGCCGCACCACCTGGCGATATTGATCCGCGGCTTCGCGATTGCGGTTCTCGTTGGCATAGATGTCGCCAAGAGTAGAGTAGGCCGCTGTCATGCCGGGCTGACGCTTGAGCAAATTCGTCAAAAGCTGGACGGCATCAGCGACATCGGCTCCCTGCACGGGTGGCAGCCCGTCGGCCTGCCGGGCCTTGGCGGCCTTATAGATCGCAGTAGCCAGGGAGAGCTGCAAATCGGGGGCGTCTGGCTGGACGCGCAGGGCTTGCCGCCAGTAATCCGCGGCAGCATCGTAGCGTCTTTCTTTTGCCAGAACCTGCGCGATTCCGTCCAGGGCACAGACTAACTGCGGATGCGATGCGAGCGCTTCGCGAAACTCGGTTTCCGCTTCCACCGGATCAGCGAGCGCGGAACCCAGTGCACAACGCGCCTGCACTAATGTTGGATCGTACTGAAGGGCCAGGCGGAACTCGTGGATGGCGTTCTCGGTCTGCTGCTGTTCCTGACGAACAAGTCCCAGATCAAAATGGGCCTCAGCCAAATGCGGCTCCAGCCGCACGGCCTGCGAGAAGGCCGCCGCCGCGCATTGCAAATTGCCTTGCTGCGCGAACCATGCGCCCACAGCATCATCAACTCGTGCCGGGGACGTGCCCGGCGGCGGGTGAGCCGCGGCAGCGGGCGGTTTGCAGGAGGGCGGCAGTTGCGCTGCGACCCGCGCCCCGGCAACAGAGAAAACCGCTGCGCAAATCCAGAGGAATGATCGTTTCATAATTCAACTGCCAGGCCGCCCGGGCCACTTCAATCCCTAGCTGCCATCACGGGGTTCGGTGACTTCCAGTATGCGATCCACGGCGACGTCGTGCAACAACTGGCGCGTACCCGAGGGCCAGCGAATCTCGATCTCCTTGATCACGCGTGAGGCACCGAGGCCAAAATGAACCCGGGGATCGCTGGAAGCGGCGTAGCCGGTACTGTTGGTCGCCTCGTTGTAAAGATTCCTGCCATCGTCGGTGGTCACGCGGATTTTTGCGCCAATGCCCATGCGGTTGCTCCTGGTGCCAGCCAGCTTGAGCAGGATCCAGTGATGGTTTGTTTTAGTGATGTTGCGGAAGACCTTGACCGGTGCACCTAACGCCGTGACCACCAGATCCATCTTTCCGTCATTATCCAGATCGCCGTATGCGAGTCCGCGGTGAGGCGCCGAGAGGATGAAGTCTGCCCCCGCCGAAGCGCTTACATCTTCGAACCGACCGTTACCCAGATTCCGGAAAACCGAGTTGGGTTCTGCGTACCGAAAGTGTTTGGAAATTTCTGCGATGTTATCGAGCACATTGCTGCGGGCCACCACCAGGTCCTTCCATCCATCGTTGTCGAGATCGACAGCACCGTTCGACCACCCCGACATAAGCCTGGTGAGAGTGGCAAGCCGGCTCGCCTGTGTGTCGTTGCGAAACGATCCGTTGCCCTGATTGATGAATAGCGGAAAGGTTTCGTTTTCGATGGCCGTATGCCAGATGTCCGGGAGGCCGTCGTTGTTCAGATCTCGAAAATCAGCGCCCATCCCCGCAAGCGCGATGCCCTCGTCGTTGTAGGCCACCCCGGCCTGGAAACCAACCTCCTCAAAGCGCTTGCCGCCAAGATTGTGAAACAGACGATTGGGGCTGTTGTCGTTGGCCACGAACACGTCGAGAAAGCCGTCGCCATCGAAATCGGCGAAGGCGATGCCCATTCCTTTACCCAACACCGCTGCGATGCCGGTCTCCGTCGAGACATCGGTGAAGGTGCCGTCGCCGTTGTTCCGGTAGAGGGAGTTGGGAAGCGGCGCGAAGCTGTCGGGATGGCAGTAGCCGCGGCCATCGATCCCCATGCAGACAGGCTCGTACCGCGGGTCCCACTGGCAGTAATTGGCGACAAACAGGTCCAGCAGTCCATCGTTGTTGTAGTCGAACCAGCCGGCCGCGATGGACCACATCTTTCGCCCGTTGTAGAGGCCGCCGCTCAGGCCTGCTTTGGCGGTGACATCGGTGAAGGTGCCGTCGCCGTTGTTGTGGAACAGTTGATTGCCGTTGACGTTGGCCAGAAACAGGTCGGGCCGGCCGTCGTTATCGTAATCGCCTATCGCTGCGCCCATGCCATAACCCGCGCCGGCCACTCCCGCGTGCTCGGTGACATCTGTGAAGGTTCCATCACCATTATTGTGAAACAGGCGGTTCCAATACTTTGGCCCGGTTTTCACCAGCGAAGGCATCTCGGCGCCATTGACCAGGTAAATATCGAGCCAGCCGTCGCCGTCGTAATCGAACAGGGCCACACCCGCCGGCATGGTCTCGGGCTGGTGCTTTTCCGGGGTGGGGCAGTTCTCGGTGACAAAGTGCACGCCGGATTTTTGCGCAATGTTCTCGAATCGGATGACCGGGGGCAGCGGCACGTGCGGGTCCACAGCATGCAGAAGTGGGCTCCGGTGCGGGAGCAGCGCATTGGGTACGACCAGACCGGCCGCACGCATGAAGTTGCGCCGAGAACGATCGAACCTCGAAGAAAGAATGG
>JAKABE010000388.1 GCA_021801945.1 Acidobacteriota bacterium | reverse complement strand
ATACACCCGAAGCAGAAATGCGCTTATCGGCAGGCACGATGTGGAACAATGCGGCAAAAGCGCCAGCCGGCCGCGGCGGGGGAACTCTACAGCGGCGCGCTGCGTATGATGCACTAAAGCAAGGAGTATATCTATGGGCACGGCTTCGTATCCCAACCCTCAAGCGATCTTTTACCAGCAATACGAGATCGTGCGCCGCGACGAGATCGTGGGAATTCTGCTGGCATTGTTCTTGGGCACCTTTGGCATCCACCACTTTTATCTGCGCCGGACGGGCCTGGGCATTCTCTACATCTGCTTCAGCTGGTCCGGCATTCCCACCATCCTGGGTTTCATCGAGTGCTTCTTCATGCCTGGGCGGGTGCGTGAATTCAACGCCGTGCAGGCAGCCGGAATTGCGGCGACGCTGGGAATTCCGGTCCCCATTTGGGGTCAGCCGCCGGTCAGCGCCACGGTTAACGTTCCGCCGCCCGCCGCCACCCCCGAACTCATCGCCTGCCCTCGCTGCCAGCATGCGAATCCGCCCGGCGCGCGCTTTTGCTCTGCCTGCGGCAGTGCGCTGACCTAAGAGTAGCGCGTAAGCGAGCGGCTGGTGAGCAAGCTGGGGCCTGTGAATGCGATTGCGGTGGTGGCGACGGACCCTAGTGAAGAGCGCCGCCGTGTTTAGGCTCAAGGGCAGCGTTCGCTTGTGTGGTGTCGCAGAAGTTTTTGGCCTGGATAGAGAAGAGCAACCGCATATCCTTCGACTGCGCAACCCGCCAAAGAGCGCGGCTTGCTGCGTTCAGCAAGGATGACAGCGTATTGATAGCAATTCTCAGGGACAGGACGCTAGCCACTGTCTTTACATATTCGCCTGGCCGGCTCGCATGGCCTCGTTGAACTTGGGCTTGGTGAAGTCCAGAGCCGCCTCGAGCGCAGCCCTGTAGTCTACTGCCCGCCCCATCAGCGCGGGTGTAGCAGCGGCAAACTCGCCGTCGAGCTTCATCAGTCCCTCGCCGGCCTCATCTCCGGCCATGCGCAATAAATCCTGTTCCGTCGTGTTCAGGTACTGCGCATCGCGCGGGTCGGCGATCCACACCGGCTGGCCGCCGCCCAGCACGCCGGAGAGCCAGTAAACCTTGCTGAGCAGGTAGCGCA
This sequence comes from Acidobacteriota bacterium, assembly GCA_021801945.1. Next base: position 2,591 of record JAKABE010000388.1, on the reverse strand, counting down.
GCCGCTCCTGGTCGTCGGTCTCGGTAAAGATGAACTTCTTTTGCCAGCGGCTCCAGTAGCGCGTGGTCACGGGCACTGGCTGGCGGTTGCCGGACTTGAGAAATTCGAGCTGGCCCATGTCCACCGTCTTGCGCACCGCGTTGTAAACGAAGGTCTCAGCGTAGGGTTGCTCCATGGCCGGCACGATCTCAGCAAAGGTCTGCGTTACGCTGGCCGCCACCTTGGCGTGCAGATTATGCGCTCCGCCGTCGGCCAGGTGGATTTCGCCGTGGACGATGTACGTGTCGGCACCCGACGTGGAGCGGTGAAACGGCCATTCAAACTGCCCGAAGGCCACGGGCAGGCCGCCCAGCGTGACGTAACAGTCGGGGCGCGGATTCCTCAGCCGCTTGGCCTCGGCGGCCAGGTGAGCCGTCATCTCGGGCAGCAGGTGCGGTTTTGAAAAGTCAAAGGCTGCGCTCAATTCCAGCTTGAGCGAGCGACCGGCGGCCGGGCGCCCGCTTAGTCCGAGTTCGAAAACGGTCGTGGGGCGGCCGTGAAAGTCGGCTCCTTGAGCAGTGGAGACGAGCGCTAATTCAGCCTGCGCGGCGGCGGCTTGGAGCGAGGTAACAAGCGAAGATTTCAGTTCGGCGGTCATGCAAGGCAGGTTCCTGGATGAAGATTGTTGCACCACTATTCTATCCAAGGCGACGGGCAAACCGCCGCCACATATACAATCGAGGGTGTGAAGCCCGAAGCCTCTTCGCACATTATCCTCGCCGAAGATCTGACAAAGGTCTATACTGCGGGGCAAATCCAGGTGACGGCGGTACGCGGCGTCTCGCTGGCCGTCGAGCCGGGCGAGTTCGTGGCTATTGTAGGCCCCTCGGGCTCGGGCAAATCCACGCTGTTTTACCTGCTGGGCGGACTAGCGCGGGCCACCAGCGGCCGCGTGGTCATTGACGGCATCGATTTTGCCGCCCTGAACGATGGCGCGCGCACGCGCCTGCGCCGGCACCGCATCGGCTTTGTCTTTCAGCGGTTCAATCTGCTGCCCACTCTCTCCGGTCTTGGCAATATCGAGATCGCCTATACCGTCAGCGGGCGCAAAGAGCCAATGGATTCCAATTATCTCGACCATCTCTGCGATATGCTGGCCATCCGCGGGCGCCTCAAGCATCGGCCCTCGGAGTTGAGTGGCGGCGAGCAGCAGCGTGTGGCAATTGCAAGGGCGCTGATCACGCGGCCGGCCATCGTGCTCGCCGACGAGCCCACCGGCAACCTGGACAGCAAGAACTCCGACGCCGTGCTGCACATGCTCTTGCGCTCCAACCGCGAGCTGGGCCAGACCACGCTGATGATCACCCACAATCCCGAGGCGGCCTCCGTTGCCAGCCGGATCCTCCACATGCACGACGGCGAGATTGTGCGCGAGGAAAAGGGCTCGCCGTCAGAAAGTAGCCGTCTGCTCGCACCGGCTCGCTAGAGCCTGTCGGCGACGCCGCTCCGTACTCCAGAAACTTTCACCCCACCATCCAAACGGAAGGGAACAGGTAAACCCTGCCTGGCCGGCGCAGGTTGCGGTCTCAGCGCGAGTTCCAGCACGGAATCCGCGCCGGGATCGGCAAGGATCTGCGTGCCAGCGCAGAAAGAATCTTGTCGTGACGCTCAAGCTCTAGGCGCAAGAAGTCGATGGGCGGCTTATCGGCGGACCGATCCGCCGCGCAGGAGTGGAGTGCCATGATTTCTAGAACCTATCGCATGGTGGCCGCCTTGACGGCCTGCCTATTTGTCGCTGGTTGTACGAGTTCCGGCCCGTCCGGGTCCTCTTCGCAGTCGTCACAAGGCGCTCCGCAGGCCTCGTTGACGCCTTCCGCACTGACTTTTGCCAGCCAAGCGGAGGGCAGTACGAGCGCCAGTCAGATGCTCACACTCTCCAATGCGGGAACAGCCGTCCTCGCCGTCAGCAGCATCGCTGCCACGGGCGACTTTGTCGAGACCAACACCTGCGGGTCCTCGGTGGCGGCGGGCGGTAGTTGTACCATCGGCGTGACCTTTCAGCCAACCGTGATGGGAGCCCGCACGGGGCGTCTGACGGTCACCGATAACATCTCGGATTCGCCCCAATCAGTGGCCCTGAGCGGCCAGGGACTGGCGTCGGCAAGCAATGGCGGATGCGCGGAGACCGGCACTTCCAATTTCCGGGATGTCTTTCGCTGGGATCGCCTACGGATTTGGTGGCGGCTTCCGCGCAAGCCTCGTCCGCATCGAGCGTTCATGCACTGGCCTCCACGGCCACGGGCAGCACAAGCGGCAGCTTTCAAACCGCATTTGCCGCACAGACGACGCAGATTGCCGCCCTGCTCGACGGCAGCGATACCAACCCGGTCCAGACCTTGAAGACGCTGGGCGGCGCGGCCATCAATACAAATGTCAACTCGGTGAACGCGTCGCCCAATTTCTGTTTCGGACCCCGCATCTACTATGCCGGCGATCCCGACGCCGATCCCTACCCAATGGTTACCGCAACAGGTCAGATCCCCACCGGCGACCTGGGCGTCTGGTCGCCGACCAACTCGTCGGGAACCCAGGCCTGCTCCGCCGCGGAATTG
>JAKABE010000387.1 GCA_021801945.1 Acidobacteriota bacterium | reverse complement strand
CACTACCGAGCCGGCGGCGCCGGCGCCGAGTCACTGAGCACGATGAGCCAGAAACAGGACAACCTGATCGTGGTCCTCGACATTGGCAGCGCATGGACGCGCGTGCTGGTGACTGACCTGAATGAAGGCGCGCTGCGCTATCGCGGCTACGGGATGGTGGAGTCAGCCGGCATGCGCAAAGGCATGATCGCCGAGCTTGCGCCCGCCGCCAGGGCGGTGCGCGCGGCCAGCGAGCAGGCCGAGCGTGTGGCCCGCGCCAATATCGACGGGTGCGTGGTGGGCGTCGGTGGGCCGCACATCCGCGGGCTGAACACCAACGGCGGATTTGAGCTGGGCAACCGCATGCGCGAAATCACCGGCGAAGACGTGCGCGTGGCCGTGGATCGCGCGCGGGCGGTGCAGTGGCCGCCGGACCGCGAGATTCTGCACCTGTTGCCCCGGCAGTTCATCCTTGACGACCAGCCGGGCATCTTCGATCCCGTGGGCATGGTGGGCGCGCGGCTTGAGGTGGATCTGCACATCGCCACCTGCTCCGGAAGCGCCCTGCAAAGCACGGTGACCTGCGCCAACCGCGCCGGGCTTGAGGTGACAGAGGCGGTGCTGGAGTCACTTGCCGCGGCCGAGAGCACGCTCTCTGCCGACGAGCGCGAACTTGGCGTATGCCTGCTCGATATCGGCGCGCATTCCAGCGACCTGGCGGTCTTCTTTGAGGGCGCAGTGGCCTATACGGCATCGGTGCCCATCGGTGGAGCCCACTTTACCAACGATCTGGCGGTGGGCCTGCAGGTGCCCGTGGCCCAGGCCGAGGAACTGAAGCGTCAGTATGGGCACGCGGTGGTCACGGCCGTGCCGCAGGATGCGGAGATTGAGATCACTAATCCTCAGCCTCAGATGTTGCGTTTACGCCTGATCGCGGAGATTCTGGAGCCGCGCGCCCGCGAACTGCTCTATTTTGTGCGCGAAAGCCTGCGCCACGGCGGCGTGCTCGATGCGCTCGGCGCAGGCTGCGTTCTGACCGGAGGCGGAGCACTGCTGCCCGGTATGCTGGATGTAACCGAAAGCCAATTGAGGGTTCCAGCGCGCACCGGATTGCCCGTGCGTCTCTCGCAGATGCCCGGCGAGCTGGCGCATCCCAGCTTTGCCACTGCCATTGGAATGATCTTGTATGCCCACCGCACCCGTGTGAGCCGTGCGGCGGAAAACAACAGCCTGCGCGCCAAGCTGCGCGCCATCTTCGCAGCCAGTTTCTAGAGCCGGGAGAAGCAGCCATATACCAGGAGACGGAGCCTTATGAAGCCAGAAGAGATGAGCGAAGCCGGAGAGATGCGGATTCAATTTCACGATCAGGCGGTGCAGGGAGCACGCATCAAGGTCATCGGTGTGGGCGGCGGTGGTGGTAACGCGGTCAACCGCATGATTCAGGCGCGGATGGAGGGAGTCGAGTTTATCGCCGCGAACACTGACGTCCAGGCACTCAAGCTTTCGCAGGCTCCGGTGAAGCTGCAGCTTGGAGTCAGGCTAACCTCCGGCCTGGGAGCCGGCGCCAATCCCGACGTGGGACGCCGCGCGGCGCTTGAGGACTCGGAGAAGATAATCGAGGCCCTCGAAGGTGCTGACATGGTCTTCGTCACCGCGGGCCTGGGCGGCGGGACGGGCACCGGAGCCGCGCCGGTGATTGCTTCGCTGGCCAGCGAGATGGGCATTCTCACCGTTGCCGTGATCACGCGGCCGTTTGCCTTCGAGGGCAAGCGCCGCCTGCAACAGGCCGAGCGCGGCTTGAAGGAACTGCTCGAAAGCGTGGATACGATGATCGTGATTCCCAACGAAAAGCTGCTGGCGGTGGCCAAGGATGCCGGCTTCTTCGAGAGCTTCCGCATCGCCGACGACGTGCTGCGCCAGGGCGTGCAGGGCATCAGCGACATCATCACCATTCCCGGCATCATCAACCGCGACTTCGCCGACGTGAAGACGACCATGGCCGGCATGGGCCACGCGGTGATGGGCACGGCCATTCGCTCGGGCGCGAACCGCGCTGTAGAGGCGGCACAGGCGGCCATGGCTTCGCCGCTGCTTGAGGCCGGCGCCATCGACGGCGCGCGCGGCATTCTCATTAATATCACCGGCTCCAGTTCGCTCAAGCTCTCTGAGGTCAACGAGGCTTCGTCGCTGATCCAGTCGGCGGCGCATGAGGACGCCAACATCATCTTCGGCGCGGTGCTGGACGAGAAAATGGGCGAAGAAGTGAAGATCACGGTCATTGCAACCGGATTTCGAGACCAGATGCCGGAGCGGCGCGCCCGCATGTTGAGCGTGGATGAGACGCAGGTGGTGTCTGTGCCCATCGTCTCAGCCGATCATTGGTTGCGCGAGCCTGTCCGGGAGCCCGAGCCGCCTGCGCCGGCGCGCTTCCTGAGCCAGGACGAAGAAGAGAAAGAGGCGGCGGTGGAAACGGATAAGGCGTTCTTCTTCTCGGCTTCTACGCCTGCGGTGGCTACAACCGTCACCGTAACACCGCCTGCGCCAGCCGCAGCGGTGACGGACGGAGAGGCATCGCCGGCCAGGGTGCAGTTCGATGCAATGAAGCAGGAACCGGCTTATACGCCGTTGCCGAGGGATTACGCGCCGGAAGCGAGCGCCGGGGCGCGCGGGGCAGCCGCCATGGAAGAGCCTCCCGCCAAACCCGCGCCGTCGCTTTTCCCGGATGCCGGCGAGGATCTGCATCGGGATCTGGATGTTCCCGCTTTCCTGCGCCGGATGCAGTTTTAGTATCCGGTCATGGCTTCCTCTTGCTCAATCTCCGCCAGGCACGCGGCAGCCTCCCGATTCGTCATGTACTTATACCGAATGAGTAGCCATTTGCATTTGCCGGCGAATCCAAGCCGCATCGCCTGGGCAAGCAACCGACGCTGGTCTGAATGCGGTTTCACCTTAAAACCATGCCAAATCCCATTCAAATCCAACTCAGAACGTTGTTCGGGGGCAATGAAGATGGACGGGCATTGCTGCGCGACTTGCTGGAGGAATGACCGCAGGGCAGGACGACACCATTTCCATTCAATCGTGAGAGGCCCTTCCTCATTGCCGACAAACACCTGCTTGCGCGGATCAATTGGCTTAATGCCGCAAAGGTTTGGGCGCATGCCACACTGCAACGGACGGATGTGATCGGAGACGTCCTCCGCGATTGTCTCAGCAGGCTCAATCACCAGCCACTCGACAACTTTGGGCTTTGGTCCGTATAAGAACACATCGATCGATTTGGCCGACATCGAAGCGATCTCCGATGCTTCGAACACCATGACCTCCGGCTCGTCAACGTCCCCCTTATTCCTTCCACGCCTCGCAAACAGCCGAAGGTAAACCCGCTCAGCGCCGGCCGCAATGACCCAGTTCAGGCGCGGGGATCTCCCGCGCCAAAGCAGAAAGATATTCAACGTGAGGAGCGCAGGTACGCCAATCCAGACCGCAGCCCGGACGGAAAGGAGGAGGCCCACGGCGAAGGCGATCAAAACACTCCATAGACTTGCCATGCACCCAAGAGTCAACGTGGACCCCCAGCAAGCCAGAGCGCCTGCCGAGGCGATGCCGCGAGCTACTTCCGGAGAGTCTGATCGAACGAGATTCATCCTCTTGCGGCCTCTCACGAAAACTGAGGCGACGCCATCTCTCTACATTTCCAGGACTGCGATCGCTGCGATGAGGAGCGGCTCCGAACGCTTGAGCGGCCCG
>JAKABE010000021.1 GCA_021801945.1 Acidobacteriota bacterium | reverse complement strand
GCAGGAGTTCAGGCCACCTATGAACCGGTTTTTTGCATGCTTCACTGCGGTTCTTCTCACAAGCTGCGCTGTAATCGCTCAGAATCCTCAGTCCAATCCGGCGGCAGCACAGCCCGGTGTCACCACCACACAAAGCCCGGAAATCACTCAGTTCCAGAAGCTCGAGAATGTCTGGTCCACCGCCGTCAACCGGCATGACCAGTTCGGCCTGGAAGACGTGCTTTCGCCGCTGTTCGTCAATGTCTCGTCGGCGGGCAACATCACCACCCTGAACCAGGAGGTGGCCCAAGTCATCTCCAATGACGACAAGACCTACTATCTCACCCAGAAGGTCATTGCCGTGCGCATGCTGGGAGACACCGCCGTGGTGAGCGGCACCTATACGCTGCACCACCGGGTCAACTCCCGTGAAATCGACGATAAGGGCGTCTTCACCCACGTCTACGCACTCACGCACGGGCAATGGCGCTGCGTCGATGCACAGCGCACCCCGGTGCAGCCGGCCACTGCCGCCAGCAAGAAGCACGAAGCGGCCGCCGGCGGCGCCTTCCATCTCCCATTCTTCAGTCACTGACGGAAGAACACGTACGGGCGGCGCAGCGACCCGCGTCGCCTGTCGCATGGTAGAGGCTGTCCTACGGTTCAACCCGCCGTAGCCCGCTTCGTCCTCTGCAGGCGGTCGTGTGAGCGATCCTCGAATCGGCCCTGCAAGCGGCCTTGCAAGCGGATCGACACGTGCACCAGACTCAACGCCGCTGGCGTCACCCCCGGTATCCGGCTTGCTTGCCCGATCGTTGCCGGCCGCACCTGCTCCAGCTTCTCCCGCATCTCCCGGCTCAGCCCGCTGATTGCGCCATACTCGATCCACTCGGGAATCGCGACCGCCTCGGCGGCCTTAAGCCGTTCGATCGCCTTCCGCTGCTGGCTCAGATAGCCGGCAAACTTGATCTCCGTCTCCACCGCGCGCGCTTCGTTGCGCCGGGCCGCACGCTCGATCGCGTGGCTCCCCGCGTCGTCGCCCGATTGAACAGAAATCTGCGGCGCACCCTCCTTGGAGCGATCCTCGACACGATCCTGAACCAGGTGCGCAAATTCATCGAGCAGCGGATTGCTCTTCAGCTCATCCTGGATCGCTCGCAGCACCGTCTCAATCGTCACCTCCGGCCGCTTGAGCAGTTGCGCCCAAGTCTGTCCCGCCGCCGCTGTCAGCTCGCCCAGTCCCACGCTGCGCAGTATTTCAACGTCCGTCTTGCCCGACGTCAGCAACTGCTCCAACGCCGCCATGCGCGCCTGCTTGCGCTCATACTCCGTCCACGCGTCGTCGCCGACGAGCCCCAGCTTGCGCCCGTACGGCGTCAGCCGCCGGTCGGCGTTATCGATGCGCAAGTGCAGCCGGAACTCCGCCCGCGAGGTGAACATCCGGTAAGGCTCCGTGATTCCCCGCGAGATCAGATCGTCGATCAGAATCCCTGTGTAGCCCTCACTACGGTCCAGGGTGAACGGAGCTTCGCCCTTCAGCCACAGCGCCGCGTTGATCCCCGCCATGATCCCCTGGCAGGCCGCCTCTTCGTAGCCGCTGGTTCCGTTGATCTGCCCGGCAAGATAAAGCCCCGTGAAGGCCTTCACGCGCAGGGTACGGTCCAACTCCGTGGCATCCACGCTGTCATATTCAATCGCGTATCCGGGCCGCAGCATCTCCGCTTCATCGAGGCCCGGAATGGAGTGCACCATCTGCCACTGCACTTCCATCGGAAGCGACGTGGACATTCCGTTGATGTAGACCTCGTGCGTGTTCAACCCCTCCGGCTCCAGGAAGAACTGGTGCTGGGTCTTGTCGGGAAACTTGACGATCTTGTCTTCAATCGATGGGCAATACCGCGGCCCCACGCCCTGAATGCGCCCTGAGTACATCGCCGACCGGTGCACGTTCTCACGGATCAGCCTGAGCGTCTCCGGCGTCGTAAACGCGATGTGGCAGCTCACCTGCGGCTGCACGATTCTCTTCGTCCGGAAGCTGAACGGCGTCGGCTCCGTGTCGCCCGGCTGCTCCTCGAACATCTCCCAGCGGATCGTCCGGCCATCCAGCCGCGGCGGCGTGCCCGTCTTGAGCCGGCATGTCCGAAGCCCCAAAGCGCGAAGCGCCTCGCCCAGCAGCACGCTGGCCGGCTCGCCGCTCCGTCCTGCCGGATACCGCTCTTCACCGCAGTGGATCAGTCCGTTCAGGAAGGTGCCCGTGGTGATGATGGTGGCCCCGGCCATCAGTTGCCGGCCATCGCGCAGCTTCAATCCCAACGCCCGCCTCCGCACTCGCTCGGGCCGCGGAATCTCACCCAATTCGTCGGTCCCTAGTTCTTCCGTCCCTTCTCGGACCCCTGCTCCCTGATCTCTGCCGTCGACCACCAGATCGACGACCTCCGCCTGCCGGATATGCAAGCCCGGCTGCGACTCCAGCACCTCGCGCATCTTCAGCCGGTACTTCTGCTTGTCGCACTGCGCCCGCGGACTCCACACGGCCGGCCCCCGCGACGTGTTCAGCAGCCGAAACTGGATGCCCACGGCGTCGGCCACTTCGCCCATGATCCCGCCCAGCGCATCCACCTCGCGCACCAGGTGACCCTTGGCCACGCCGCCGATGGCTGGGTTGCAGCTCATCTGCGCGATCAGGTCCAGGTTCATAGTGATCAGCGCGGTCTTCAACCCCATGCGCGCCGCCGCCATCGCGGCCTCGCAGCCTGCGTGTCCCGCGCCCACCACCGCAACGTCGTATTGCTCCGTAAACGCCATCTCTCTTATTTTAAGGACACGTATTGGCCCGACTCCGCAGGCTCATCCTCGCTGCACAGGGCCGCGATCGTGCTTGACAAGCCTCCGCGCATTCGATGCAATGGTCATACTCCAGCGCATCCCGCGTCTCAGCAGGCGGACCACTCCCGTCCTCGTCGGAAAATCCGGCCGGAGAATCAGAGAGAAATGAGGAAGACCATGCGCAAGCGTTCAACTTGGATCGTGGCTCTCCTGCTGCTGATGGCCGATGCCGCGTGGGCCTCCGCATCCCCGCAAAACTCCACCCCTGCTGCGCCCCCCTCTGCCCCGCAAACTTCCGCTGGTAAACCTTCCGCTCCTGAAGCCCAGTCCGGTTCTGCTCCCCAAACCCCAGTCCAGCCCAACGCGCAGCCCGAAGCCACCCAGGCCACCGCGACAATGCGGACCTTCATCTCGCAGGAAGGCCGCTTTAGCGTGATGTTTCCCGGAAGCCCGCAGAAGAAATCCCAGCCGATCGTTTTGCAGGGCGGCACCTCGTCCACCCTCTGGCAGTTCTGGGTCGAACTCCAGAGCGGCCAAATCACCTACATGGTGATGTACAACGACTATCCGCCCCAGGTCGTCAGTGCAGGAGCGCAGAATGTGCTGGCCAAAGTCCGTGACGGCGCCGCCAAGGGCAGAACCCTCACCAGCGATGTGACCATCGAGCTCAACGGCGTTCCTGGCCGTGCTTACACTCTCACCGACAGCAACGGCTGGAACTACTCCATTCACCAGTTCCTCGCCGGTGAGCGGCTCTACCAGCTCATCGTCGTCTCTAACAAAACGCATCCCGCCAACCTCACCGACCAGTTCATGAATTCCTTCCGTATCCGATAAGCCCGCGCGAATCGCCCGCTTCCGCTTCGTGTGCGCTGAACCTCCCTTGGCCTAAACTGGAATGCAGGGCACCCCTGCGTACCCGTATTGCGCGCTCCTGGGCCGTCCTGCGATTCCGGTGGCGTGTCTGCGGAACGTGTATGGTGACTCTTTCTTATGGCAGAGAGCTATCTGGCGACCGAGGCCTCTCCCGGCCGCGACTGGAACGCCGCCGGAGCCTCTCGCCGCGCGCATCCACGCTCCCATCGCTTCGCTTCCATCCTTGCCGGCGTGTTGAGCCTCCGCTCCGCTCGCGGTCCATTCGACATTGTCGGCGATGTACATGGCTGCCTCGATGAATTGCTCCAGCTGCTGACCGCGCTCGGCTACCGCGTCGAATCCCGCGCAGACGACTTCGTGGTTGCACCGCCCCAGGGAAGAACACTGGCCTTCGTCGGCGACCTGGTTGATCGCGGCCCTTCCACGCCCGCGGTCTTGCGCCTGGTGATGGCCATGATGCGCGCGCGCCAGGCCTTCTCCGTTTGCGGCAACCGCGATGTCGAACTGGTCCACGCCCTCAAGGGCCGCGCCGTTCGCTTGACCCGCGGCATGACACACACTCTTGAGCAGCTGGCTGTCGAGCCGGACGGCTTCCGCGCCAAGGCCCTCCACTTCCTCGATAGTCTGCCCAGCCATTGCATCCTCGACGAGGGCAGGCTCGTCGTCGCTCACGCCGGGCTCAAGGAGACGCTCCAAGGCCGCACCTCGCCTGAAGCACGCGCCTTCGCTCTTCGCGGCCAACTGACCGGCAAGCTGGATGCCTTCGGCTTACCCATTCGCGCCAACTGGGCCGCTGCCTACCGCGGCTCCGCGCTGGTCGTCCACGGCCACACTCCGGTGGCCGAACCGCTCTGGATCAACAACACCGTCAACATCGATACCGGCTGCGTCTACGGAGGCCATCTGACCGCCTTCCGCTATCCAGAGCGCGAAACCGTCTCCGTGCGCGCCCGGGCGATCTATCACAGATCACGTAGCCCTTTCCCACTCAATCCAGATCTCGCGCCACCCTCGCAATAGTGGCTGATCTTCACCCGCCTCAGCGCTGCCGGCTGGCAAGTTTCCGTCGCCATTACCGCCACCGAAGGACAACCTTTTACTTTTCTTCCGAATCCACGTTGGAGGGTGTCCTTTTTGCCTTCCCGGACCGGAGATATAGATGCATATATTCAGATCCCTTGCCTTGGGGACTCTTGCTTCGTTTTTGTTCCCCTCAGTCCTGCTTTCCGCCCCGAGCAAAAGACCGCACCAGTCCGGGCCCTCCAATCCCACCTTTCAGCCAGTCACGCGGCCCGTCTATCTCGATGTCACCGTCCTCAACAGCCAGGGGCAACCGGTGGTCTCCGGCCTCACCAGGAAAGACTTCCACCTCACGGAGGACGGAAGGCCGCAACAGATCTCGTCCTTTCAAGCTCCCTCCCATCCCATCGGCGCAGACAGCAACGCCCCGGCAACCATCATCGTCCTCGATCTGCTTAATTCCGGCTTCGGCGACTTTTCCTATATGCGTGTTGCTGTGCGCAAGTTCCTCATGAGCCAGCCTGCCCTGCTCCCCGCGCCTGTGGAGTTGTTCGTGCTGGGCAACAATTCCCTCAAGATGCCTCAGGGTTATACCCGCGATCGCAACAAGCTTCTCCAAGCGCTGAACCTCCTCTCTGTGGCCGTGCCGTACAAAAAAATGTCCGCGCGCTTTGACTGGCAGCGCTTCTACGAGTCTGTCGACGCCCTGGATCAGATTGGACTTCAAAACATGGGCGTGCCCGGCCATAAGATTCTCCTCTGGGTCGGCCACGGGGGACCAGGCATCCAGCTCGATGTCCCACAACTGTCGGGCCCCGCCAGGAATCTCCTGCGCGGATATGCGCACAAGACCATCAACTTGATGGTCAACTCACGCATCACCCTCTACGTCATCTATCCCGACCTCAACCTCAACGGACCGGACATGTCCCTTAGCGCTCAGCTGGCATCGGTCAAACTCAGCGCCAAAGACCCATTCGGGGACAATATCGACTTTGGTATCTTTACGGAAGCCACCGGGGGCAAGCTCTTCTACAACCGCAATGACATCGCTCACCTAATGACCCGTGCTGCAGCGATGGGCTCCGAGGACTACACTCTCGCCTATCAACCTAGCGCTAACCTCGATGGAGGCGGATTCCAGCACATCCAGGTTACGTTGGACAACCACAGCGACCGTCCCATCACCAAGGCCGGTTACTATGCGCCGTCTCCCAAGACGCTGGTCAACCCTCAAGCCAGCATGATCAGCGACCTCAACGAGGCCGCCTCTGCTACCGTACCCTTCACGGCCCTCCATACCCGCATCAAATCGCTGGTCCGCCACCCCGCATCCAGCACTCTCGACATGGTTGTCCAGTTGCGCGACCGCGACATGAGCTGGCGAGCCGGCCCGAACGGCAAGAGCCAGGCCAGGATCATGATCGGCGCCTTTAGCCTGGACGGCATGGGAAAGATCGTGGCATCGCACTTAATTTCTTCAACTCTCTCCACGGTGTTTCCGAGCCCGGCAGTACGCAATGCCGCCGTCACCTCAATGCCCATCACCGTCCGGTTCCCGGGTAGCGCCCAGAAGGTGCAGATCGTCGCTGAAGATGAGGATGGAGGCCGTCTGGGAACGGCCAGTCTCACCCGCAAAGCCGTTGAAGCAGCAGGCACCGGGCCGGCGCCTGCTGCCCGCTAGTTTGGGCCGGATCGGGCTTCTTGCATGGCTGCGGCGGTGGCCTGAGGTCTTGCCGGTGCGCCCTGAGCACGGATGATTGGGGCAAACATTTGCAACCTTCTCCGTCGCTTCAGAATCCAGTTCTAGGGGGGGAGTCTACTTTCGCTTTCCCGGGTTGGATGTATTTATGCGAATATCGAGATCCCTTGCCTTGGGGACCATTGCCTCGTTTTTGCTCCCGCCAGTTCTACTTTGCGCCCAGAACGAAAGACCGCACCAGTCCGGGCCCTCCAACCCCGCCCCCCAAACCATTACAAGTCCCGTTTATCTCGATGTCACCGTCCTCAACCGGCAGGGGCAACTGGTGGACTCGGGCCTCAACAGGAAAGACTTCCACCTCACGGAGGACGGGAGGCCGCAGCAGATCTTGTCCTTTGAGGCTCCTCCATCCCCTGCCGCCGGAGCCAGCGCCGGTAACAGAGCCGTCAACGGCAGAGCCCCGTCAACCATCATCGTCCTCGACCTGCTCAATTCCGGCTTCGCGGACTTTTCCTATATGCGCACTGCCACACGCAAGTTCCTCATGAGCCAGCCTGCCCTGCTCCCCGCGCCTGCGGAATTGCTGGTGCTGGGCAACAATTTGCTCGAGCTGCGTCAGGGCTATACCCGCGACCGCAACAAGCTCCTCCAAGCGCTGGCTCGCACCCCATCGGCCATACCGTACCAAAAAATGTCCAGCCGCTTTGACTGGCGACGCTTCTACGAGTCCATGGATGCCCTAGAGCAAATTGGACTTCAGAACCAGGGCGTGCCTGGCCACAAGATTCTCATCTGGATTGGGTTAGGCGCCCCGGGCATGCGTCTCGATGTCCCACAACTGTCGGTCCCAGCCAGGAATCTGCTGCGCGGATATGCACGCGAGACCATCAATATGATGGTCAACTCCCGCATCACCCTTTATGTCATCTATCCCGACATCGATCTCGTCGGACGGAATATGACGCTGAGCGCCCAGGAGGCATCGATCAATCTCAACGCCATGGATCCATTCCAGGACAACATCAACTTTGGCCTCTTCGTCGACGCCACTGGAGGCAGGCTCTTCTACAACCGCAATGACATCGCTCGCCTGATGCGCCACATTACGGAGATGAGCTCCAAGTACTACACTCTTGCCTATCAACCGGCCGGCAACTTCGATAAAGGCGGATTCCAACACATCCATGTTACGTTGGACGATCACTACGAACGTGCCATGACCAAGGCCGGCTACTATGCCCCGTCTTCCAAGACCCGGGTCAACCCTCAGGCAAGCATGATCAACGACGTCAACCAGGCCGCCACTGCCACCATACCATTCACGGCCTTCCGCACCAGCATCAAATCGCTGGTCCGCCACCCTGCTTCCAGCACTCTCGACATGGTTGTCCAGTTGCGCGACCGCGACATGAGCTGGCAAGCCGGCCCAAACGGCAAGAGCCAGGCCAGGATCATTCTCGGCGCCTTTAGCCTGGACGGCAGGAACAACATCCTGGCATCGCACTTGATCGCTTCCACCCTTACCACGACGTTCCCGAGCGCGGCGGTGCGCGACGCCGCCTTCGCCTCAATGCCCATCTCCATCCGATTCCCACGCGACGCCCAGAGGGTGCAGATCGTGGCTGAAGATGAAAATGGAGGCCGTCTGGGAACGGCCAGTCTCTCCCGCAAAGCCGTTGAGGCCGCGCCCACCGGGCCGGCGCCTGTTGCCCATTAGAACCCTTTCGCTCCACTCGTTGACAGTGCACCATCGTGCCAGACGGGCTCTTCTTAGGGCATCTCTCCCGAAGGTGTAGAGCCCCGATCCATCCCTGGCCGCCGATAAGCGCCTGAAGCGCCGGATTCCTTGCCGGCTGGAACACGAGGCTCCCGAACCGCGCTCGCGATAAAGCATTAGAAAAGATGATCGAAGGAAAAGCCCGTTTGAGTGGACGGTTTCTCTAATGAGCCGAATCGAGGACACCGCAGCCCCTGCTCACAACAGCACCGGGGTGCTCGCGGTCCTTCCCGTCCGACTCTCCGCCGCGGCGCGCCATTCCTTCCAAGGCCCTCTGCGAACCCGGCTATCCAACGACGGGAAGCACCGGCATTTCGCCTAGTTCTCTGGCTTCGGCGACGACCGCGTCGAGTTGGGCAAGGACTTCATCGACGGTCAAGGTGTAGACCTCGCGGCGGGAGTCGTAGCCTTCCTCCATAAGCTCCTTGAGGCGGCGGCCGGCGATCTGCGCAGCCATCTGGTCGGTGATGACCTTGCCGGCGCGCTTCTTCTGTTCCACCCAGGCGGTGGCGGGCAGGGCGATCCACATCGGGCGGCCGTTAACGTCAAATCGAATATCCACGGCATCGGCGTGGCGGGTGGCGATGGCCACCACGTTGGCCTTCCAGCGGCAGTGCAAATCTTCGCCGCTCCAGCGGTCAGTGACGTGAAAGTCCTCGTACATGCTCTTAGCCTATTCTCCTGTCCCCGCCGGAGCAAGCGCTGGCATCCCTTCTGCCGATCCGCTGCGGTGGACGCTGGGTTTCGCCCGCTGTTAGACTAATTGGGTTGCAGTTGCCGTGCTCCACCTTTTCGGACCCGCCTGCAAACCCGCCGCGGCGGGCAAGTCTGCCGACGAAGGACAAGAAGAAACTCCGTGGATACTCGAACTCGCCATGCGCTGAAGAAGGACAAGTTTGCCCAGGCGGCGGCTACGAGCGCCAGTTGGGTCAGCGAACACCGCTCCGGGGTAACGCGCTGGGTGATCGGCGCCGGAGTGGTTCTCGTGCTGGCCATTGGCGCCTTGGTTTATTGGAACATCGTTACTTCGGCCGCCAACAAGGCCCTGGGAGCGGCCATGGATGCTTACAACGCACCCTTGACGGAGCCGGGAGAACCGGCCATGAGCGGCATGTACCCAACCTCCAAGGCGCGCTCGCAAGACGCCAATCGCCAGTTCATAGCGGTGGCCGAGAAGTATGGCTGGCTCCCCGAAGGCGCCGAGGCGCGCTACTTCGCCGGCGTCACCTACCAGGAGTTGGGCGACAACGAGGCCGCGCAAAGCGAGCTCGAACAGGCAGCCAACGCCTGGAACTGGGGAAACCGCAATCTCTCCAACCTGGCCAAGATGGCCCTTGCCGGCCTCTACCAGCAGACAAACCGCGACAGCCAGGCTGTCGCGATCTACGAGGCCTTGGCGAATAAGCCCTCTGAAACTGTGCCGGCAACCAGCGCGCAACTGGCCCTTGCCGACCTCTACGCGGCGCAGGGCAAACGGGACCTGGCCCGCGCGCTGTGGGCCAAGGTGGAGGATGCGGATAAAGGCGGAGCCGCTGGCTCCATCGCCGCTCAAAAGCTGAACGCCGCACAATAGAACCCTGCGGCCGGGATGGCATAGACGGTACTCCTGGTTTTTGACCGCATGAATTCGTTTCATCAATTGCGCACCTCCTAGGGCTCAGATTCGAGCTCTGGGGCGCTCTGGCTGGTGCAAAACTAAGCCATCATTGCTCCGGTTGAGCACTTTTCTCTTCGCCTGCGTCTGGTGGGATATGAGCACCAGCCAGGCGATTTACGCAGGTTGGATGGAACTCCCGAACAGCGTCGCGGCCGGCGAAGCTCGCTCTCAGGCGGAGGAAGCAACCCTCGCGGCCCTCGTGGATCAGTACGCCAGCACCCTCTACCGGGTGGCATTCTCCGTATTGCGGAATCCCGCGGACGCCGAAGACGCGGTGCAGGAGGCGTTTCTGCGCGTGCTGCGCCACAGGGATACGCTCGGCGAGGTCCGTGACCACCGCGTCTGGCTGATCCGCATCGTGTGGAACATCGTGCTCGACCGCAAACGGCGCAGCAAAACCCGCCCGGAGACGGACGATGTGGCCGAGTTGGCGCGGGTCCTGCCCTCGGACGGTTTGAGCGCCGAGGAGTTGGCCGCTGCCGCCCAGCATCACGCCCATGTGCTGGCCTGCATCGAGCAGCTTCCCGCCAAGGAGCGCCAGGTGCTGCAGCTTTCCGCCTTCGAGGAGCTTTCCAGCGTGGAAATCGCCGCGGTGCTGGGGATCACGGAGTCGAGCGTTCGCTCGCGTCTGTTCCGCGCCCGCAACCTGATGGCTGGCTTGCTCAACCACGAAAGAAGTCTGAACGCCAGGAGTCTGCGATGAATCCGACAACTCACAATTCGATCGGGCCCTGCTCCGCCGAAGATACGTTGCGGCTGATCGCTAGCCTGCCCACGCCAGAGGGCCTGGAAGAGCGTGTGCACGCTGCCCTGCACCGCACACCCCGCTCGGGCCACATTCTGACCTGGCCCGCGCCCTACCGACCAGCAAACGCATGGATGCGAACTGCCGCGGCAGCGGCCATTGTGTTTGTGGTCGCTGGTGGCGGATGGGGCGTGTACTCGCACGTTGGGCAGGGGCAGCCGGCAAAAACCATTGTTCTACCGCGCGTCCCCATCTCCGGAGGATTCTCGAGCGCGGGCGCGATGCGCACGCCGCAGACGCTCAATGGCCCCGTGGTGGCGCGCCCGGCGCCTGAGCGGTCATCCCAAGCCCTGGCGCCGCGGAAAGGGAAGGTGCGTGAGGCTCCGGCCGCAGCTCGTTCCGCGCAGAGCGCCGCCGCCATCAAGAACAAGAAGGCGATTCGCCCGATAGCGGCGCCGGCAAGGTAAGCCTTTTCTTTCCAGTCGGCGCACCTCAAGCGCTCTTCATCGCCGCGCGGATCACGATCCCCAGCAACGCCATCACCGCGGCGCCCCAGAGGGCCGGCGCAAAGCCGCGTACATGGAAGCCGCGCACGATGTTGGACGCCACGAGAATCATCAGGCCGTTGATCACCAGCAGGAACAATCCCAAGGTGAGAATGCTGAGGGGAAAGGTGACGATCTTAAGGAACAGGCCCAGCGTAGCGTTCAGAAGCCCAATCACCAGGGAGGCGATCATTGCCGGCCACAAGCCTCCACGTACTTCAAAGCCCGGCACGATTTTGGCCGTAATCAGCAGAGCAATTGCATACAGCAGCCATTGAATCAGCAATGAGATCATCTTCGTTTCCTTCCGGGGCGGGTGGGGAATCACCGTTCTTGCCGGTATACCACGGGCGCGTCCATCTAGGCGCTCGCACAACCGGGAAAAACGCGAATTCTCCGGTGGAGATTGTAGAGTGGGAGCATGTTCCTCCACCGGCTTTCCATCCAGCGCATCGATCCCGCTGGCCAGCGGCACCCCTGCCCACTCAAGTGGATCGACTCGTTCGCCATGCGGAACTTCACCGCCGATGCGGCCTTCGATGACACCCTGCCGATCGGCGATGGGCTGCTGGAAGTGGGCAGTCGAGTTCCGCTCGATCGGCTTCAAGCAGCCATGGAAGACTGGTTTCGCCGCAAGGGCTACCTCAAGCCGGGCGAGGGGCTCGAGATCGCCAAGATGACGCCTTAGACTGGGCGGAGAGGGAATTCCGCGGATAATGTGAGGAACGACCGGTCTTTTCGAGCTGATCAAACCAGGCCCACGGGGAAAGACAGTTTCATATATTATTTATAATGAATAAGATGAACCTGAACCTCCACTAAAAATGCCGCCTCCTTGGACCATTTAAGCCGCATTCTGGATCGCGTCACGGCCCCGCCATCCAAAGCCCGAATTCGGCTTCGCGACGAATTTTAAGGCCGGCGTTCTCCTGTTCACCGGCGTGATCCCAACGCAGCATCTGCTCGGCAGCGGCATCGTATTGGCCGGCGTTCAGATCCTTCAGGAGCGTAGATTCGGCCAGGCGTCCCTGCCCCATATTGAAGCAAAAGTCCACCAGCGCATCGAATTGGCCTTCGGTGAGCTGGACCTTCACCATGCGCTCGACCGCGCGCTCCGCGTCGTGGACGTCCCCAATCAGCAGGCTGGCCGCCTGTTCCTCTCCGATCCCGTGAGGAAACGACTCAGGATGCACCAGCCGATGACCGTAGCCGATGGTCGGATACCCGTTCACGTCCAGATAGACGTGGCTTCGAAAGCCCTCCGACCGCTTGAGTAACGCCAACCCCTTCGCGCTCAGCTCCATCAGACATTTCTCCGTGGCCACGCATGGTCCTGTTCTTGAAGCTAGCAGGATGGCGGAAATAATCCGCAAAAGCGGGCCCCTGAACAGTTGAAAAGATGCGGAGGCAAGGTGGCCGAACCGCCCCCCCCTGTCCCGCGCGGGTCTTCACGACCAGCCCCGCGGACGGGCAACGGCCTACAGGAGAACCCGGACCTGACGCTGCCGAAAGCAGCCCGCAACAGGGTGATCGACGGGCCCAGACAGGCTCTACAGGCAGAGAAGGTCGATTATGCACCATATCTGGTGCAAAAATTCACTGGAGGGGAAGATGAGTAGTTCGAATAGAGTCATTGGAAGAACCTCTATTTTTCTCCAGGAGAAACAGTATTTTCAACAGAAAAATGCCCGTATCTATCTTGATAATGGGTTCAAGAGAAGATGTCTATTTGGTAAAATTAGAGGATGTTCATACGACGGATTTTACGCAACTTGAACCTGAAAACGCCGCTGCAGCTTTGGCTGTTGGCGGTGGCTTTCTCGCTCCTGGTGGCGGGAGCCGTGGTGACATTCTGCACGCGAACCGTGCTGGCAGATGTCCTGCTGTCCAGATCCGCCGCAGCTCCGCCCCCAGTGGCGCAATCAACCCCAGCCTCGCTCACCCCCCAAGAAGCAGCCAAGGAACGCGGCGACAAGCTGCACGGCGTCGCCTCCTGGTACGGCGGGAGATTCAACGGACGACGCACGGCTAGCGGCGAACGGTACAACATGTATGCCATGACTGCCTGCCATCCAACGCTTCCATTCGGTTCGATCGTGCGGGTCGAAGACATGGCCAACCACCGCTCGGTGGTGGTGCGGATCAACGACCGGGGCTTTCTTTACAAGGGACGGATCATCGACCTTTCCTATGAAGCGGCCAGAAGGCTGGAGATGGCCACGGCGGGCCTTGCTCCGGTAAAGCTTCGTGTGATCTCGCTGGGCGGAACCGCGACCCCAAAATAAGCCGCAAGCCCCGAAAGAAACGAAACTCGCCCACGATCCTTGCGCCCCCAGCCGCTCCGCGCTTTAGCCAGGCAAGCGGCGATAAGCCGGGAATGAGGAGCAGGGCGGATTGCGCAGCTTTGAAGCCTCCCGCACTTAGTTGCTTTGGCTTTTGGGCTGGGAATAGGGCTTTGCCAGGTAGGCGCGGGCCTGGTTGATGGCGCCCTGGGTGTTGTCATTGGTCTGGATGGCCAGACGGTACTCGTTGACGGCGCGATCGCGCTGGCCTGTAAGATCGAAGATCATGCCGATCTCGATGTGGCTCCAAACCTGGGTCCACGTTGGGATGTCGTCGCCGCGCAGAGCGGCCCGAAAGGCATCCACGCTGGCCTGGTAATCGCGCATGGTGAAGTAAATCTCGCCAATCCGGAACTCGGCTAATGAACTCTCAGGATTGACCTTTAGCGCCTGCTGGTACTGCGTCAGCGCCCCGTTGAGATCGCCCTGGGCAACCAGCTGCTGACCCTTAAGGATGAAGACGCGTACCTGGAGGTCAGGGGTGGTCTTCAGCACCCAATTGTTGGGATCAATGCTGATCTCGCGGGGGCGGCCAAAGGTGTCGACGACGTACTGCGTGGAGTTGCCGACCACGTCAATCTTCTTGGTTTCGGTTTTGCCGTCGGTCTCGACGCGCAGTTCGACCGGCATGTTAAAGAGATCAAGATTTTGGTCGATCGAACCAATGGTGCGGAAACCTTTGTTGTTCCCCAGACGGTAGACAGCATACTTATCGGTGAACTGGGGCGCACCCGTGCCATTGACCCATTGGGAAAAGAAGGGGAGCAACTCCTGCTGGCTATGGGCCTCGGCCGCCTTCTCAAAATCCGCAGTGGTAATCGACTGCTCGGCGTACTGGCTGAGGACGCTCTTCAGGGTATCCAAAAAAGCCCCTTCTCCGATCTCTCCGCGCAGCATGTGGAAGACCATGGCGCCCTTTTCCAGGGTCATGGACTGAAATTGTGGCGAGAACGGAGCCAGGGTGCCGGCGCTGGAAAGTGGGATCGTGTCATAGGCCAGCGCGCCGGCTTCGACATCCGGGAGGGCCGCCTGCAACGCGCCCTGGCCGCTTACGCTCTCCAGATACATCAGTTCGCCATAGCGCGACATGCCGTTGGTAATCCAGGCATCGTTGAGAGTTCGAGGACTCACCTTGCAGCCCCACCACTGATGGGCTATCGTGTTGGCCAAAAGCCGGACAGCAGCACTGCTGGTCACGTCGGCGCCCGGAATCGCTGCCAATTGAGGAGCCCACACCGCCGGCAGAGTGTTGTCGGGCAGCTCGACAACGTTCAGATAAGGAGTTTCCGCCGGCCCAAAGACGCCCGTGAAAAAATTGAACTCCTCGTTCGCGGTTTGCGCGAGCTGGGTGGCGGAAGCCTGATGACTCACTGTAAGGTACGCCTTGATGTTGCCGAGGCCGCCCGTGGCCGGCTCTACATAGCGGCCCGCGATCACAGTTCCAGGAAAATCCGGCTTGTCCCACTTGAAATCGTACTCGTCGCCGGGTTGACCGTTGCTGAGCGTCACAGAATCCGGCGGCCCTTGGCTGCCGCTGGCCAGCACGCGCATTCCCTGGGGTACGCGGATGTGCATCTCCATCGTGAACCGGTCGGTCATATAGCCGGTCATGGGAAACCAGCGCGCCGGATAGAGCAGGTAGCTGATGGGCTCTTCAATGGCCGCCAATCGCAGTCCGGGCACCGGGCCCTCCTCGTCGCCAGTAAGCGTCCCCGCATACTGGAACGTCCAGCTCTGCGGCTGGCCCTCGGTGAAAGGCGTCGCCGGGACCACCCGAACCGAACCGTCCGCGGTCCGTTCGCCGTCCAACAGCTTGCCGTTCTGATCCGTAATACTCGTGATCTTGAGGGCGGGATGAAAACCGAAGGTGACCACCCCAAGACCCTGCGGCGCCGTAAAGGTCACGACGGTCGTCGCTGAGAGTTGGTGCGTCGAGGTCAGCAGCTCCGCCTTGATCACGTAGCCGGTGATGTCGGGCGCTGGCCCTTGGTAAGTCTGCGCCAGAAGAGGATATGCGGCCCAAGCGGCTGCCAGGCCGGCTGCAAGCGTTGCCAGACGGCGCCACAAAAAGCGCTGCCTCAAGCCAAGAAGCAAATTTCCCTCTCGTCTACGCATCACAGACATCATCCCACAGTTGCCGGCCGCGCAGTCGCTCCAGAGGGCCACGGATCACCGAAAGGGCTACGCGGTCTTCACGTTCCCCGTCCTAGCTACCGCATCCAGCTCTTGGAGGGCGATCGCCGCCACCCGCTCAATGGCGCCCAATCGATCCAATTGTCCTCCGGAGCGATCCCCACATGGACGGCTGCTCAACGCATTCCGTAGGACGGCCAACTCCTGCATCATGGACTGCCGGGGCGGCCCGTCTGGTAGCAGGAGCTCAAGCTGCCTGACGATATTCGCCGCCGTAAAGTCCTTCTGAATCAGCTCTGGAACCACGCGCTTGCCGGCAATCAAGTTTGCCATCGCCACGTGCGGCACCTTAACCGCCATCTTGGCGACGGCATAGGTCGCCAAAGAGACGCGGTAAACCACAACAAAGGGGTTTCCGATCAGGGCAGCTTCCACAGTGGCAGTGCCGCTGGCCACCACCGCCGCGCGGGCGTGGAAGAGTGCGGCCCGGGCATCGTCCACCGTGCGTATCGCCAGCACGCCACCGTGATCTTCGGCCAACTGCAATACCTCCGCCCGTTGCTCCGCGCTCAAAGTGGGCGCCAAGGGGACCAGAAACTCGTACTCTTCTGAGGGCTCGGCCGCCGCTGGATCGGGCATGGAGAGGCTCCGCGCCGCCTCGATCATCTCCGGCAAGTGGTCGCGAATCTCCTTGGGACGGCTGCCCGGCAACAGGGCGATCCAGGTGCGGTCGGCGCTCAAACCGTTTTCGGCGGCGAACTGCCCCCGGCTGATGGAAGGCAGCGGCAACTCGGCCAGAGGATGGCCCACGAACTCAGCCTGCACGCCGCGCTCGCGGTAGAACGCTTCCTCGAACGGGAAAATCACCAGCATGCGGCGCACGTAGGCGCGCACCAGCCGAATGCGGTGCTGCTTCCACGCCCACAACTGCGGGCTGACAAAGTAGATCACGGGGATTTTGAGCCGGCTGAACTCCTCGGCCAGCTTGAAATGGACGTCGGGAAAATCGATCAGCACGGCCAGTCCGGGTCTGCGGCTGCGGATCGTCTGCTGTAGCTTGCGGTATCCGCCGTAGATGCGCGGCAGGTGGCGGACAACCTCCGTCACCCCCATCACGGCCATCTCTTCGGCGCCAACCACCCGCTCCAGCCCGGCCTCTTCCATCCGTCTGCCGCCCATGCCCACGAATTCCGCCTGCCGGCCATCGGCCGCTAGGCGGCGCTTCAGGGCGCCAATCAACAGGGCGCCATAGTGCTCGCCGCTCGCCTCGCCTGCCGAAATAAAGATGGTGGGATTCATGGTTCGGCCCGTACCCCAGTTCTAAGGCTGCTGCTGCCCACCATCATAACGGCTTAGAACTTGCGCCGTGAGCAATTCGCGAGTGGGTTAGCTGGAGGGGTGCAGGCTTTGATCGCTGCGGACAAACCCGCTTGCCAGGCCGGGCGGACCCGCGCAACGCCTGATATCACGATAGCGCTGCGGCAGTGCCTCGTCCTGGCAACCCCAGGGCGGGATCGGGAGATGCTCACGCTTGAGGAAAGATCGGGACGGCGTCGGCGGCGCTCGCAATCAGCATCTTCTCCTCTTCCGGCGTGATAGGTTGAAAGTTTTGCGCCACATACATGGCAAGCGGGAAAAACCGCTCGTCGCCCGGCGGGATGGCGGCGGTAATGCGTTGGGAAAGAGTCCAGCGCAACGCCAGCGCTGCCTGCTCAGGCACCGAGCACGGCTCGTACCACTCCTTGGGGTTGGGCTTCTGGGCTTGCGTCATCCCGGCAGGCCATTGCGATTTGGCCATGGCCTTGATGGCCAACATGCCGGCGCCTTTCTCATGTACGCGAGCGATGACCCGTGGACCAAAGTTCTTTCGCGAGGCAAGAACAAAGTTGATGGGGAACAACACCGTATCAAAATCGAAGTGGTCCAGCAGAGCCAGCGCCGCCTCCTCTGAGTGGGCTGAAAAACCAAGATAGCGAATCTTGCCGGCCTTCTGCCCAGCCTCAAAGGCCTCCTGCGCGCCACCCGGTCCCAGAATGCGATGCACGTCCACCATCGTGGTGACGGCGTGATGCTGGTAGAGATCTACGTGATCCGTCTCCAGCAGCTTGAGTGATTCATCCAGCGCTGCCGCCGCTCCCGCCTTGTCGCGCTTGCCCGTCTTGCAGGCCAGGAAAAACTGGTCGCGGTACGGTTTGAGCGCGGGTCCCAGCCGTTGCTGCGCATCGCCGTAACTGGGGGCAACATCAACATAGTTGATCCCCGCCTCATGCGCCTGGGCGACGGTGTTATTGGCTACAGCCTGCTCCGAGTTTGTGAGGACGATTCCGCCCAAGCCAATGATGGAGAGATCCCTCCCAGTCCTGCCCAGCCGCCGTTTCGGGATGGGCTTAAAGCCCGCGGCAGAGGTCGATGGCCAGGACGTTGCTGCGGATAATCCCGGCGTTGCGGCCAGTCCTGCCGCGAATGCGCCGACAGTAAGAAAGCCTCTTCGATCCATAAAAACACTCCTCTGCCTTAGGAATTTACACCGAAGCACATCTCGGAAGCCAGATGCTTCGCCCCCTTGACCAACGTGCGTGATCTCTTCCAGCCGTTAGTTGGCTCTCGCTCACCACGATGAGACACCGAGGGGGTGAGTGGTCGGCGCGGCCGCCGCTTGGCCGCCCGGCGTAAAGAATGATAGACTCGTTCGACCTGGCCCCGGACTTCCCCCTATCCAACCGCTTCAAGCCGCGCAAGGCCGCCCGGCCAGGCAAGCAAGGAGGTTGAAAGATGAATTCCACCACTCCGGCGCAAGCGCCGGTCACCCCGGGTCCGATCTTCGAAATGCTCCAGGCGCACCAGCGCACGGCGGCCCTGAAAGCCGCCATCGATCTCGACGTTTTCAGCGCCATAGGCAAGGGGCCGGGCGACGTGGCCTCGATTGCCCGCCACTGCTCGGCCTCCGAGCGCGGCATTCGCATTCTCTGCGATTTCCTCGCCATCAACGGCATCCTGGCCAAGGAGGATGGCCACTACCGGCACAGCCCCGCGAGCGCAGCATTCCTCGATCCCCGCTCGCCGGCGTCGTTGGCCTCGATCGCGCAGTTCCTGGGCAACCCGGCGAATCGCGAGCCCTACGACCACCTGGCGGAGATTGTGCGCGACGGACGGACGAACCTGCCCGGCAACGGCAGCGTGGAACCGGAAAATCCCATCTGGGTGCAGTTCGCCGAGACCATGGCGCCCATGATGGCTCCCATGGCTGGGCCGCTGGGCAAGGTCGTGCTGGACGGGCACAACGGACCCATGCACGTGCTCGACATCGCCGCCGGCCACGGGCTGTTCGGGATCGAGATCGCCAAACAGAACCCGCAGGCCCACGTCACGGGCCTCGATTGGGCGCCGGTGCTGCGCGTAGCCCTCAAGAACGCGCAACAGGCGGGCGTCGCCGACCGCTACGACATGCTGCCCGGCTCCGCCTTCGAGGTGGACTTCGGCGGGCCCTACGACGCCGTGCTGCTGACCAATTTTCTGCACCACTTCGACCACCCGGCCTGCGTGGGGCTGCTCAAGAAGGTGCACGGGGTGCTCAAGCCCGGCGGGCGCGCAGCCACGCTGGAGTTCGTGCCCAACGAGGACCGCATTTCGCCGCCCATGCCCGGCGCCTTCGCCATGACCATGCTGACTTCGACGCCGGCGGGCGACGCCTATCCGCTAAGCGAGCTGACGGCCATGTATACCGCGGCGGGGTTCAGCGGCGTAACGGCGCATCCGATTCCCATGAGCCCGCACACGGTGGTGATGGGGCGGGCGTGAGGGATCGGTAGACTCCTGGAGCTCTATTCCTCCGGCTTCCATACGTAGGCCCCGGCCTGCGGCAAGCCGACAT
>JAKABE010000386.1 GCA_021801945.1 Acidobacteriota bacterium | reverse complement strand
TCAACATCGTCTGCGTGCCCTGGTCGTCCAGGATGCTCCACAAGGCGCTCGAATCCACGCTCTGCATGGCAGACATCATTTCCCCATTCGACAACAGGCTCTGCGAAACACCGTCGCGCGCATCCAGCGCCCTGGTGACCGCCGACTTGTCGCCGAAAATCATGGTGGAGGCATCCACGAAACACAGCATCATGCCTGTGCGCGTCATGGGATAGATCGCGTTCGTGCGCACCATCGTGGGCTTGATGCGCTGTTTCTTGAATGTCGCCATGATGTCCTGCTCGGGAAATTGTCCCTGGGCGACCCCCACCGTCTCTAGATTGTCGGTGCTTTTCGCCGAGGTGCGGAACAACGCGAAGGCCAGCTCATCGACGTACTGGTCCATGCTCCCGCTGCCGCCGAGCGCTGTCTTTTTCAGCGCCTCGTCGAACTGCTTCAACTCTGGCGGCATCACCCGATTGCGCAGGCTCATGGCCGAAGGCGAGTTCTGCATGGCGCGGTAATCGATGACCACCAGTTGCTGCACGTCTTTCGGAACCGCTCCGCGCGCATCTGTATCGAGTTGAGCAGCATGTGCCGTTCCCGCAGCCAGCAGAATCATGGGTACGACTGAGAACTTCATCAATGAGTTCAACACTTCATCCTCCGCTACCAGCGGATTCAACAGGTCCGCAGGTTTCATCCGGGAAACATAGCCGCCCGCACCGGGAAATCTTGCCCTTGAATAGTATCCGCTGTCTATATTTTAAACGCCCCGGAACTTGCGCTGTTCAAGCTTCCTTGGGCCAAGCCAGCGGAGTTTCCAGACGGCGCTCCAAAATCTTCGTCTGCGGATCGAATCCTTCTAATTGACGCATCCATTCGCTGTCCCGCTCACAGGCCGCTTCGGGAATCAGTCCAGCTACCTCCGTGGTGGCAATGGCGATCTTGTGCCTGGCCGCCAGGTTTGTGACCATGTGGTAGACCTGCGAAATCGGAGTTGCCTCGACGTCGGTGATGCTCATCGCCAGTTGCGCATGGCCCTGCGCCAGGATGCCCATCGCTTTGACGCCTTTCAGACCTCCGGAGGCAGCGCGCACTTCCCTGGCAATCGCGCGCGCCAGCGCCACATCCCCGGAATCGAAGGAGATGTTGTATGTAACCAGGAACTTGCGAGCGCCCACCGCGCACGCCCCGGCGGTGGGGTGCAGGTCGGGGCCGCCCAGATCCGGACGCCGCGATGGGTCCTTGCGCACGGCCTCGCGCAGGCCTTCGAACTGTCCCTGGCGCACATTTTCCAGGTTCGCGCGATCCGGCCGCGCGGCCGCCGCCTCGTAGAAAAACACCGGCACTCCGAATCGCTTCCAGATCTCCATGCCTGCTTGCCTCGCCAGCAACACGCATTGCTCCAGCTTGATGCCGGAGATGGGGACAAACGGAATCACGTCGGCGGCTCCGATACGCGGGTGCGTTCCCTGCTGGCGGGTCAGATCGATCAGTTCGACGGCCTTGCCCACGCCCCGGACCGCCGCCTCCACCACATTCGCCGGCTCTCCCGCTATGGTCACCACCGAGCGGTTGAGATCGGCATCCTGAGACCTGTCGAGCAGCCGCACCCCTTCCATGCACATCGCGGCCACGATTGCCTCGACTTGCCGGGTATTCACGCCCTCGGAGAAGTTGGGCACGCACTCGACGACTGGCCCATTCATGGTCGCATCATTTCCAGAAGGTGTACCCCACCTGTACCTGAATGCTGGCGTTGACGCCCGGGTTACGGTCACCCAGCGAAGCCGACGAAATGTGCACCGCGTTGACGCCGAAATCGATTGACCGCCTAGGCCGAAGGAAATAGTGGAACCCGATGCCCCCCTGCGGTGCGAAATTCCACACGCTGGTTCCACCCGGCGTTCCATGCTTCACCAGTTGGTCTGGCGGAAATTTGTGGGTGGTGTAAATCAGCCCGCCCGCCGCCTGGAACCAGGGCTGAAAACGGCGCGAGCGGGTGAGAAAATTCCAGCGCAGGATCACCGGCGTGAGACTTACCCCGTAATACGTGCCGCCACCCTCCGGCGCGATGTAGGATCCTCCGGGATAGGTGAACTTCTGCATATGCGGGGGGGGCGTAAAGGCCAGCCACAACGGGTTAATATTGCCCGCAAGCTCAAATTGGCCGCTAAACATTCCCGCGTGCACCACCGGCGTGAGCACCTTGCCCATCTGAAATCCCGACCAGAAGAACCGGAACGTGTCCCTGCTTTCCAAGCCCGAGCCCCAGTTCGCCTCCGGCCCGAATTCCCAGCTCATTTTGTTGCGAACCTGCGCAACCGGACTGTTCGCGTCGACTCCGCCCGCCTTGGACGTCTGGGCTCCGGCCGCCAGCGCCGCGGCCGTTGCCATCCCCACCACAACCAACAGCACTCGCCTCAAATCCAACCTCTCCCCGGTTCTGCCGACTCCGCGAATCCCTCGTCCTTGTCTCCTCCAAAAAAAGACCGCCACATCCTGGCGGCCCTTTTCAGCTCACGATGAGACCGGGCTTAACCAGCCGCCTGCTCCAACTGTTCGGCATCCATATCGAAGTTCGAGTGCACGTTCTGCACATCGTCCAGATCTTCCAGCGCCTCCAGCAGACGAATCATCTGCGCAGCCGCCGGACCTTCCAGTTTGGTGTAGGTCGAGGCCACCATCGTCACCTCGCTCATCACGGTCGGAATTGCCGCCGCCTTCACTGCCCCGAGCACCGCCTCGAACGAACCCGGATCGGTAATGATCTCCCAGGTGTCGCCTTCGTCGTTCAGGTCCTCGCCGCCGTGCTCGAGCACGATATTCATCAACTGCTCTTCAGTGGCCGCGGATTTCTCCACCGCGATCAGGCCCTTTTTCGAGAACATGAATTTGACTGAACCGGACTCGCCGAGGTTGCCGCCATTCTTCGAAAAACAATGCCGGATCTCGCTCACTGCGCGATTGCGGTTATCGGTGAGAACGTCGACCAGGACGGCGACGCCGCCGGGCCCGTAGCCCTCGAAGGTGACTTCCTCGTAGGTAGCGCCCTCCAGCTCGCCCGTGCCGCGCTGGATGGCCCGCTTGATGTTGTCGGCGGGCATATTCTCCGCCTTCGCAGCCAGGATCGCCGTGCGCAGCCGCGGATTGCCATCCGGGTCGCCACCCGCCCGCGCGGCAATGGTAATTTCCTTGATCAGACGCGTGAAGATCTTGCCGCGCTTGGCATCCAGCGCGCCCTTCTTGTGCTTGATGGTGGCCCATTTCGAGTGGCCGGACATAAGAACCTCAATGGAAAAAAGATAATGGCGCGAGCCTCGCACCCAACATGTGAGTATATCACCGGGAAACTGCGGGATCGACTCTCCTGACACCGATCTCGACCTGCCCGCAAAGCTACTTTTCGAGCGCCCCCGGCCAGCGCCGCAACTCCATGAAATCCAGGCCCAAAGCCAGGGCAACCGATCCCGCGATGCCGATGCTCTCCGTTATGTTGATCAAATGCCCGGAGCGCAGGGAATCCGCCCACACTGCAACGATGGCTATGGCATTGGCGGTCAGCCAAAGACACGCAATCCGTCGCTGCCAGAAGGCCAGCGCGCACGCCGGCAGGATGGTAAAACTGCTGAACAACGCGGCTGCGATAGCAAAATGCGACTGGCCTGTGCCCCGGGCCACCAGTGGCCCGGTGACAAACGGCATACCGCCCCACAGCATTCCCGCCGCCAGAAGAGATCGAAGGTAAAACTGCTGCAGCCGCGAGTTC
>JAKABE010000385.1 GCA_021801945.1 Acidobacteriota bacterium | reverse complement strand
CTCATCGACGGTCTGGGCGCGATGGGTAGTGACGCGCCAGTGTGCGATCAGCTCGGGCGTGTCACGGTCGAGGCGATAGACGCCCAGCGTCGTATTGGTGTTGCCGACATCAAGAGCAAGCAACATAGAAAAGCAGCTCCCAGCTTTCAGCCATCAGCTCTCAGCCTGTTCGTGCTGAAGCCAAAATCGCAGCCAAATCTCTCAAAGGCTAGAAGCTAGTGGCTAGCAGCTAGTCTTTCTCCGCGTCGCGCAGGCCTCCGGTCTGTACGGTTACCACTCCATGTGCGGTCTCTACGCGCAGGAATCCGTTTTCGTCCAACCCCGCCGTCACGCCGTTGCAGGCTTGTGGTCCGTGCACCTCCACGCTTCGCCCATGCACCCATGTGGAAGCCTGCTCCACGCGCGCGGGAATCACCTTGGCCGCCGCCGGATCGGCGAGCGCGGCGACCTCGCGCTCCAGCGATTTTAGCAGGGCGGCGAGCAACGGCTGGCGTGCAATGCGAGCACCCATCTCCAGGTCGAGCGAGGTAGCGGGCGTGGCGAGATCCGGCGGAAAGCTGCGCTGATGCACGTTGATGCCGATGCCTACCACTGCGTGGGGTTGGCTTTTGGATTCGGACTTTGCTTCTACGAGGATGCCGCCCACTTTGCGGGGGCCGATGAGAAGATCGTTGGGCCAGCGCAGATCGATGGCGAGGCCGGAGACGGCGTGGATGGCATCGGCTGCGGCCAGTCCGGCGGCCAGTGGCAGCAGAGGCAGCCGCGCGGCGGGGATCGGCGGGCGCAGCAGAACGCTGACGTAGAGGCCCTCGCCGGCGGCGGAAATCCAGCCGTGGCCGCCGCGCCCGCGTCCGGCCGTCTGCTCGTCGGCGAAGTAAACCGAGCCGTGCGGGGCGCCGGCTCGCGCAGCCTCCAAAGCATCGGCGTTTGTGGAACCAGTGGAGGGTGAGAAGTGCAACTTGCCTGCAAAGATCGTGCCCGCAAGCGCGGCCTCAAGAGCGCCAAGGTCGCACATTGCCGGCGCTACTCCGCTTCGATGCGCATGGAGATGTCGGCGGCCTTGGCCGAGTGGGTGAGCGCGCCCACGCTGATGAAGTCCACGCCGGTCTCGGCGTAGGCACGAATGTTTTCGAGCACGATGCCGCCCGAGGCTTCGGTGGGAATCCAGCGACCGGGCTGGCCCGCCGTTTCTTGCCCCGCGGTTTCCTTTTTGATGCGCTCTACCGCGCTCCTGACCTCTTCGGGCGTCATGTTGTCGAGCAGGATGGCCTCCGCGCCAAACTTGATGGCCTCTTCGAGCTCCTGCACGTTGCGCACCTCAATCTGCACGCGCTGGCCCATGCGGCGCTTTTCCAGGGCGCGGGTCAGCACCGGAGCCAGGCCGCCGCCGAGCGAGATGTGGTTGTTCTTGATGAGAATGCCGCTGGCCAGATCGATGCGGTGGTTGGTTCCTCCGCCACACATCACGGCATACTTTTCCAGCACCCGCAG
This sequence comes from Acidobacteriota bacterium, assembly GCA_021801945.1. The sequence goes on along the minus strand of JAKABE010000385.1, from coordinate 2,261 downwards.
GCCGGGGATGGTCTTGCGCGTGTCGAGCACGCGGGCGTGGGTGCCCTCGATGGCGTCGGCATAGCGGCGCGTGAGCGTGGCGATGCCGCTCAGGTGCTGGAGCAGATTCAGGATGACGCGCTCGCAGCTCAAGAGCACGCGGGCATTGTGACGAATAACGGCCAGCACCTGGCCGGGATGCGCGCGCACGCTGTCGAAGATCTCCGGATGGCTGACGACTTCAAAGCGCGTCTGCGCCTGCGGGCGCGGGTCGAGGCGGGCAAAGATCTCAAAGAAGCGCGGGACGGCGCCCAAGCCGCAGATCACCAGCTCCTCGCGAGCCAGGATCGAGGCCGAGGCGCGCAGATCGGGATCGATGGTCAGGTTCGTGGTGGCGTCGCGGGCAGCCTGGTCTTCTTGCAGGGCCTGCTCGATCAGGGCGTCGATGCGGTGGCTTTTCCAATCCATAAGACAGTGGTCAGTTCTCAGTTCATAGTGCACAGTTTGCACGGTGCAAAAACGAGCCTAATGGCTCCCTTGGGCGGAACAGCGAGGTTGACATTGTCGGGACGTTTGACGATGTGCCGGTCTGCTAACTTGCTGAAAAATCGGACCGATTTCATGGGCCTGCCCCGCCGCGAAGAAATAGGCTGCAAAAAACGAGGCCCCAAACAACAAATATGGGGGGGTGGGGTCATTGCGGATCTCGGAGGATGCACAACTCTGCGCCCACCACCATGATTGTGCACCGGATGAAGGAGATTCTCCGCAAATTGGCTGTGAAAGGTTTTTGGAGCAGGTTCCAGCATCCAGCCTTCGCTTGTCATCCCGACGGGAGACGCTCGCTGCGCTCCGCAGGGCTGAAAGCCTGCCTGACCATCGGTGGTGAAAGTAAGAAAGCGTTGACAAATGTCCCTCAGCAGCTAAAGACGGGGTGATCTTGTTTACGTTACCGGCATGCGACGCACCGGCATGCCCTCTCATGGCTGAGTTACAACGACTTGCAACGCGGGCTGCCAAGCGAAGCCGAAGGGGATCCGCAGATGCTTTCATTCCTTGGGCAACGCCTCCAACGCCGCCCGCGCCTTTTCGAGCAGCAGCCGCGTTTCCGCCTCCTGTTTTTTGAGGCCTTCGACTACGTGCGCGGGGGCTTTGGCCAAGAAGCTTTCGTTGCCGAGTTGGCGTTCGGCTGCGGCCAGGCCTTTTTCGTATTTGGCGATGTCGCGTGCTAGGCGCTCACGCTCGGCGGTGGCGTCGATGGTCCGCTGGTAGACGATCTCAACGTCGTATCCCACGCTGGAGCGAAATTTTGTTCCTGGTGGTGGGGCCTGCAGATGAAGTAAAAGATCGACCTTCGCAAGGTTCTCGCACAGATCCTTGTTATCTCTCATTGATATCGCATTGAAAACGTTGCTGCCGTTTTCGTTGAAATAAATCCTAGCGAGAACGGACTGCCCCTCGGGAACCCCCATCTCTTTCCTTTGTGCACGCAGAGCAGTGACAACGTTTTGTATGCTTCTCATTTCGACTGCTGGGCTCTCATAGGCATGTCTAGTAAGGATTACCTCTATGCTCTGAACTTCCCCATCTTTCGAATAGATTTCATCCTTTGGGAACCGCGTCTGCGCAATCGACTTCAAGTTCGCCGGCGGATGGCCGTCGTAGACCGCGTGCCATAGTTCTTCCGTCAGGAACGGCATGAACGGAGAAAGCAGACGTAACGCAACCTCGAAGACTTGAACCAGCGTGGTGAGCGCGGCCTTTGTTTTTGCTTTGTCCGCTGACTCTGAGAAATCGAGGCGCAGTTTGACGATCTCCAGGTACCAGTCGCAGAAGCTGCCCCAGAAAAACTGGTAGATAGTGTTGGCCGCGTCGTCGTAACGATAGTTTTCAAGCGACTCATTCACCTTGGCTGCGGTTGCGTGCAACTCGGCTACGATCCAGCGGGCTTCCAGCGGGGCGTCAGCGGGTGCGGCCGGCATTCCTCCCAAGGCGGATGGTTCGACCTTGACGCCAACTTCCGCCGCCCTGTCCACGTTCATGAAGATGAAGCGCGCGGCGTTCCAGATCTTGTTGGCGAAGGCTCGGTAGCCTTCGGTGCGCGCCACGTTGAAGGCGATGTCGGTTCCCGGCGAGGCCATGGAGGCCAGCGTGAAGCGGACCGCGTCGGTCCCGTACTTCTTGACGATCTCAATGGGGTCGATGACGTTGCCCTTGGTCTTGGACATCTTTTCGCGGTTCGCGTCGCGCACCAGGGCGTGGATGTAGACCTCTTTGAACGG
>JAKABE010000020.1 GCA_021801945.1 Acidobacteriota bacterium | reverse complement strand
GAAATGCAACCAGGTCCATGGGGTTCGTGCAAAAGTGCGGAGGCAGGGGAACTGTATTGCCTTCCCACTGAACAACCCGCGTGCGAATATCGGTGATTCTCATGTCCTGTACTCCAGATGATCTAGATCGATCCTCGTTGACCGTCGAATCTCCCTGCCTTCGAGGGTGGCCGCCTGGTAGGCGGCGAGGTTAAAAAGAATAGCTTCCCTGAAATCGATCGTCAGGCTGTACTGCAACGCGGCAATCCAATAACTGCTGCATAGCCGGAATTGACTGACTTGCGCCATCAACAGCTTCGATGGCTTGTAATTCGCTCATTCATCGAGTTGGACGTCACTCTTCGTCATGTTGCGGAAGCAGTTAGTCTATCTTTTTGCACAACGCTGATAGGTTGAAGATTGCGAACTGTCATTAAAATGATGCAGAACGCGATGACATGAAAAGTGCTTACGCAGGCAAAGACCGCGCCATAGCCGAACCCGTGGTCGAGCATGAAGCCTACCACCAGCCCGAACACAATTCCTCCACTGGCGCCTCCACATCCCACCAGACCGGCTACTGATCCCACATCGCTTGTAGGAAAGATATCTGCTGGCAAGGTCATCACGAGAGTCGACCACGACTGCTGTCCGGCAAAGGCAATACTGAACAGTATTATGACGAACTCCATCGGGGAGTGCGTCACAAGAACGATGAGCGGCATCACGCCCGCGCTCACACCCAAAGCCACCTTTCGCGAGAGATTCAGTGTGTGGCCTCTGCGCATAAGATGGCTTGAAAACCATCCCCCGAGCACGCTTCCCACGCCCGCCGCGGCGTAAGGAATCCACGCGAAGTAACCCACCTGTTTGGTGTCGAAGTGGTGTACGTCATAAAGGTACTTAGGCAGCCAGAAAATATAAAAGAACCAGGCCGCGTCGCTCAGGAATTTGGCCGTGACCAGTCCTCGCACCTGGGAATACCGGAATAACTTGATCCATGAGATCACTGGCTTTTTGTCTGCCCGCACATCCACCACGCGGCAGATCTGGAGCCGCTGATCGGCGCTTAGGCGCGGATGCGACGCCGGAGGATAGTATTCAATCATCCACCAGGCCGTCCATAAGATACCGATCAGTCCCGCGAAAAAGAAGATCCAGCGCCAGCTAAAGAACGCTAACGTCAAAGCAATCAGCGGCGGCGCTGCCACCGCGCCCACTGCGGTGCCGCCATTCACAACGCCCATTGCGGTCGCGATTTGGTCGGGCGCACACCATTCCGCTAGAGCTTTTGTCGCCGCTGGAAACCCTCCGCCCTCGCCTATGCCAAGCGCAAAGAGACTCACGGCAAACGCGCCTACGCTGGTGGCCAGGCCTTGACTGGCACAGGCAAGTGACCACCAGAGCATAATGAGCAAAAATCCCTTGCGCGTTCCCATGATGTCGACTAGCTTGCCGCCGGCGACGTACATCAAGGCGTAAGCCGCAAGAAAAGCAGCCTGCAGGTGAGAGAACTGCGTGTTTGAAATCGGAATGTCGCGTTGGATCGCGTGAACCGCTACGGGAAGTGTTTGCCGGTCAAAGTAGCTGACGGCGATCGCCGCGGTTGTCAACACCACGATATGCCAGCGCAGCCTTCCGATTCCATCGCTGGGGCGCATCTATGCGGCTTCCTCTCGCGAAGATAGCGCGTGGCGTCGAGCAGGTATCATGCCTCTCCCCATGGCTAATGGCAAGACGCCGCTCGGTGCCCTCACAAGGCGTCCCATTCCTCTTTGACAGATTAGCAAACAACAGAGCGCCTTTCGGGAAATGTCCTTTGCCCCCATTGAAGAAAGCCGGATAGCCGGCCGACGCTCCCACGGCGATGGCCCTCTGGCGGCCGATCTCGTCGATTGCTACCGCCGCGACGCCGGCCCTGAAGTGTACAATTGCGGCGTCCAGAGAAAGAACAGGCAAGACCAGGCTGAACGATTTCACCGTGCGGCCCTTTCTTGCCTAAGCGGTCGATTCAATCTTTAGGAGACGAGATGAAACCATCGCGACGTGAATTCATGAAACTGGCTGCTGCTGTTCCCCTGGCCCACACTCTGAACGCGCAGTGGGAAACAACCGGAACCGTCTATTGGAACCGGGAAATCGCCGTGATGGATGGCTTCGGTGCCTCAGGCGCATTCCACATGGGCGGCAACCTCCACAAGGCTCCCGAGCCTGTGCGCGGCGAGGTCCTCGATCTGCTCTTTTCTCAATCCAAGGGCGCCGGCCTTTCCATCGTGCGCAACATCATCGGCGGCGGCGGCACTTGGGGCACCCCGCAGAACGGGCCCACGCCTTCCATCGAGCCGTCCCAAGGCAAGTGGAACTGGGCCGGTGACGACCAGATCTGGTTCATGCAACAGGCGGCCGAGCGCGGCTGCACCCGCTATATGAGCACCGTCTGGAGCCCGCCCGCCTGGATGAAGACCAACAACAGCGTCATTCATGGCGGCCTCCTTGCCAACAAGCGTCAGGCTTTCGCCGAGTACCTCGCCGCCTACGTGCGCGGTTACCGCGACCACCACGGCATCGACATCTACGCCGTTTCCCCCACCAATGAGCCGGACGTCACCGTCTTCTATTCTTCCTGCTACTGGAGCGGTGAGGAGCTGCGCCTCTTGGTTAAAAATCACATCGCTCCAACCTTCGCCAAACAGGGCGTCAAGGCCAAGCTCATCCTGGGAGAAAACTCTTCCTGGAGCGAGGCCCCCGCCGTGCCTTCTCTCATGGATCCTGAAACCGCCCCCAGCGTCGACATCGTCGCCACCCATGCCTACAAAAATGCCCCCGACGGCAATCCCTTCCCGGCCATCTCCTCGCGCAGCGGAGTGCTGCCCATGGCATCCCGGCTGCGTAAGACCATCTGGATGACCGAAGTCAGCGCCGGCGGCTCGTTCCCCGATATCTACGATGGCCTCTACTGGGCCCGGCTCCTGCACACTCATGTCGTCGAAAACGGCGTGACCGGGTGGCTCTATTGGTGGGCGCTCAGCATCTACAACAACCGCGGCTCCTTGATCTATCTCGATCCCAAAAATCACACCTGCCTCGCGCCCAAGCGCCTCTACACCATTGGCAACTATAGCCGCTTCGTCCGCCCCGGCTTCGTGCGCATCTTCGTCGAGCCTCCTCCGCAGCTCGGCCCCGGCGTCTATCTCTCCGCTTACAAGAACCCAAGCACCAACCAGTTAGTCCTGGTCGCCATCAACGGCGGCTTCAGGCCAGAAACCGTTCGCCTGAATCTCGGCGGCGCCACCGCCTCCTCGCTGGATGTCTACCGCACCTCGGCCATGGAGAACCTCGCAAAGTTGGAATCTCTGCCGGTCTCCGGCAACACCCTCATCCTTCAGCTCCGGGGTTCCAGCATCACCACCTTTGTTGGCGCAGCGCAACCCGCAGCCAAGGAGTAAGACGGATGAAACAGATTCCCTTGGTCATCGCGCTGGCTTGTCTCTGCAGCGGCGCGCCCGCTCCGCTCTTCGCAAGCTCCCTGCCGCCCAGCCCCACCGTCACTCTCGCCAACGGCAAGCTGCGCGGCAGCCGCACCCCCGATGGCGGAGCGGTCTTCAAGGGCATTCCCTTTGCTCAGCCTCCCGTCGGCCGTCTGCGCTGGCACGCGCCGCTGCCCGCCAAGCCATGGTCCGGCCTCCGCGACGCCACCTCCTTCCGGCCGCCCTGCGTTCAAGGCGGCGCCCTCGGCGTCCATAGCAGCGAAGACTGCCTCTACCTCAACGTGTGGACGCCCCAATGGCCCATGAAATCGCCTGCGGCCGTCATGGTCTGGATCTACGGCGGAGGCAACTTCGCCGGCGCCGCCTCCGATCCCACCTTCAATGGCGAGAGCCTCGCCCGCCACGGCGTCATTCTGGTCACTGCCAACTACCGCGTGGGTGTCTTCGGATTCTTCGAGCTTCCCCAGCTCAGCGCGGAGTCGCCCCATCATGTCTCCGGCAACTACGGCCTGCTCGATCAAATCATGGTCCTGCGCTGGGTCCACGACAACATCGCCAAGTTCGGCGGCGATCCCGGAAATGTCACCATCTTCGGCGAGTCTGCCGGTTCCCTCGACATCAACCTATTGATGGCCTCGCCTCTCGCCAAGGGCCTCTATCAACGCGTTATCGGCGAAAGCGGGCCGGTGATTGCTCCGCCCTCGCTCGCCCAAGGTGAAAAGAAAGACGAAGCATTGGTCGCGAAATTGAGGATCACCGGCGGCTCCATCCTCAAGAAACTGCGCGCGCTCCCGAGCGCCGAGCTGGAGCGGGCCACCGGCCAGGGACTCGCATTCATCGGCCCCAATCTCGGCGTGGTCGTCGATGGCTGGCTATTTCCCCAATCGCCCATGCAAGCCTTCTATCAGGGCAAAGAGCTACACGTCGGCTTGATGTTGGGCAGCAACTCCCAGGAATTGCAGCGACCATTTTTTCCCATGTCCGGCACCCTCCGCGAAGCGATTCAAAGCCAGTACGGTCCTCTCGCCGGCCGTGCGCTCGCGCTCTACGGTCTCAACGGGACCGCAGAGCCAAAGCCAAGTCCGGAGTTTGGCCCCGTCCTCGCTCAGTGGGCCACCGATTCCCAGTTCCGCTGCGGCTCGGTCGCCGAGCTGGTCTGGCATACCGCCGCGCACAACACTGGCTACCAGTTCCAGTTCTCGCGCCCCATGCCCGGAAGAGAGAATCTCGGCGCACCGCATGGCAGCGAGGTGCCTTACGTCTTCGGCACCCTGGCGGTGGGCCGTAACGCCTCGCGGTACAACGCCACCGACTACCGTGTCTCCGCTGAGATGGAGGGCTACTGGACCAACTTCGCCAAGACTGGCAATCCCAACGGCGGCAACCTCCCGCATTGGCCCCGCTTCAACCCCTCCACGCGCGCTTATATTGACTTCACCAGCGCCGGTCCGGTTGCGAGGGAAGGGCTGCGCCGCCAGGTTTGCAATCTCTACATGGACCTGCTCGAAGACCACATGTCCAAGTGACCGGCGGCGTCGCGAATTCCTTGGGCAATCCAACGCCTCCAGCCGTGCCAGAGTCACTTGGCCAGGCAGGCCGCCGCCGGCAGTTCCTGTGAGTCAGTGTCGCCTTTCACGGCGCACGGCAAGGGGCTCAACTTCATCCCCAGTGCGCGCATGGCAAGGAATGATCGTTCTTTGAGCGGAGCTTGCTGCGGCGACGGCACTTTAAGGATCTGCTCTTCCACCCGCTCAAAACCCTCTCGCCGCTACAATAAAGACGTGAGCAAACATTCCCTACCCACGGCTCCCGTCGTGGGCTTTGTTTCCTTGGGCTGTCCCAAGAACCTTGTCGATTCCGAGGTAATGATGGGCCTGCTCAGCCGCGCTGGCGCGCGCCTGACCGCCCGGCCTGAGGAAGCGGAGATCCTCGTCGTCAACACGTGCAGCTTTATCGACTCCGCCCAGCAGGAGTCTGTGGAAGCCATCTTGGAGATGGCGCGCCACAAGACCTCCGGCGCGGCGAAGAAGCTCATCGTCGCCGGCTGCCTTGTCGAACGCTACCGCGACGAAATCCGTAAGAACATTCCGCAAGTGGATGCCGTCGTCGGCACTGGGGAACTCGAATCTATCCTCGAAGCGGCAGGCATCGCCCCAGTCTCCGCCGCGCCATCCCCATTCAACATTCTCAGCGGACATGGCCACGCCGTCGTCCATTCTGGCGTAGAGTCGCGCGCCGGCGTACATCAGGCCGCCTCGCCCGCTGGCAGGCCTGAAGGCCTTGCCCGCGAGCATCAGGGCCGCTTCAGCCGCGGTGAGTGGCAAGGCGCGGCGCATCTTCTGCCCACCTATCTCTACAACGAAACCACCCCCCGTGTCCTTTCCACGCCCCGCGCCTCGGCCTATATCAAGATTGCCGAGGGCTGCGATCATCCCTGCACCTTTTGCATCATTCCCAACCTGCGCGGCCGCTTCCGCTCCCGCCGCTTCGAGTCGGTGGTCGCCGAGGCCCAATCGCTCGTCGCGCAGGGTGTTAGCGAGATCACGCTCATTGGCCAGGACACTACCTGCTACGGAGAAGATCTGGGCCTCAAGGACGGCCTCGCCACCCTCCTCGACGCTCTCGCCCGCATTGAAGGCCTGCGCTGGCTGCGATTTCTCTACGCTTATCCCAACCGCATCACTCCGCGCCTGCTTGAAACCATCGCCCGCCACCCCAACATCTGCAAGTACCTCGATCTTCCCCTCCAGCATGTCTCGCCCGCCGTCCTTAAGCAGATGAAGCGCGGAGCCGGCGCGGAGATCTTTCTGAAGACTTTGGACAAGGTCCGTGCCGCCGTTCCGGGCATCGCTCTGCGCACCAGCCTCATCGTCGGCTTCCCCGGCGAGTCGCTCCGTGACTTCCAAATTTTGGAGGAGTTTATTCAGGAGGCTAAGTTCGACTGGCTGGGCGTCTTCGGCTACTCCGACGAGGAGGGCTCCGCCGCGCGCGCGCTCCAGGGCAAACTCCCCCGCCGCACCATCGAGGCGCGCAAGCGCCGTCTGATGAAGGCCCAACAATCCATCTCGCGCGCGGCCAAGCAACGATGGGTGGGTACCGAGCTGACCCTCCTCGCCGAAGGCGAAAGCGCAGAAACGCCGCTCCTCTGGGAGGGCCGCACCCAGTTCCACGCCCCCGAAATCGACGGCAAGGTCTACATCAACGACTTCGGCCCGCTCGACTCGTTAGAAGCTGGCCGCTTCTACCGCGCCCAAATCACCGAAGCCCACGACTACGATCTGGTCGCCCGCATCGTAGCCGCCGGCCAAACGGCATAATTCAATTTGTACTCAATCTCTCCCGCGGCGATCGCTAAGCGAATACCTGCTCCAGCGCACCACGCATCACCGCCGCATCTGGGGTCCGTCCAGTCCAATACTCGATCCCGATCACACCTTGGCCGACCAGCATGGCGAGTCCGTCGATCACCCGGCAGCCCTTCTGCCGCGCTTCGCGGACAAGCCGGGTAGTGGGCGGATTCGGAATCACGTCGGCGACAATCATTCCGGCGGTTACCGTATCCATCGCTAGCGGAATGCGCGCATCAACGTCGGGGAAAAGCCCGATGGAGGTCGCGTTCACCAGAATATCCGTACCTTCCGGCACGCTGAAGTCTCCCCTCCATGGCACATACCTCACGGCTAGATTGTGCCCCATCGCCTTGACGGTCTCGCGCACTTTGCCACCCAGGAGCGTCTCCAACTCGCGTCCGCGCTTTGCATCGCGGTTCACCAGAGTGATTTGCCGACAGCCCGCCAGGGCCATCTCTACCCCGATGGCCCGCGCCGCGCCTCCAGCGCCCAGCAGGACAAGGGACTTTCCGCGCGGATCGGTGACCGTGCCGAAGCACGAGACAAAGCCTTTGCCATCCGTGTTTTCACCGATCAGTTGCCCGTCGCGGTTGACCACGCAGTTCACCGCCCCCATCAGCGAGGCCGACTCACCCAGCCCGTCGAGGTGCGGGATCACTGCGACTTTGTGTGGAATAGTGCAGTTGAAGCCGCGGAAGCCAAAGGCTCGGGCGCCAGCCACCGCCGCGGCCAGGTTCTCGGGCCGAACCTCGAGCGTCAAATAGCGCCAGTTCAGTTCCAGGGCGCGAAAAGCCGGTTCCACCATCGCCTGGGTCGGATTTTCCGCTACCGGAAAGCCGAAACAGCCAACCAGTTCTTGCTTGAAATTGAGTTCCTTGAGCATCGAAACCTCTCCTATGATTGTTGCGCAGGCGCCAGGCCCGCCCCGACACTCGCAATCCGGACCCCCCACCGTTCGGGGATCTCCTGTCCTGGCGCACTGCCCACGGACGCAATGGTTTGCAGAAAGTGTGGTAGCCGCCTTAGTACAGTGACTACTACCTGTTGTGTTTCTGTGTAGGCAGGACTGCTCTTGAGGGTCGGTAACGCGTAGCCATCGTCGAGGCGCCAGCCTTTCTCGCCAGCGCACCCTGGACAGCGAAACCCCGACGGCCAACGCAGATGTTCCAGATAGGGAACGCAGGACATTGCGTCAGCAAACCAAGCGCGAAACTGTTGCCAAGTGGCTGGATAGTCACGCCACAAACCGGGTCTTGACTCGAAACCTCAACATCTTGAGCCGACTGTATTAAGGCAGCTACCTACCCCACTAACTGTAAAACTGTGACGCCCCAATCGCGGCTTTACTTGCTTGTCAACGCCTCCACGCCCGGTAGCTTCCTGCCTTCCAGAAACTCCAGCGAAGCGCCGCCGCCGGTAGAGATGTGCGTGATCTGATCGGCCACCCCAGCCTGGTTGATGGCCGAGACGGAGTCGCCACCGCCGATGATCGAGGTGGCCGTCCTATTGGCTGCCACTGCCTTGGCAATGGCGTTGGTCCCCACCGCAAACCGCGGAAACTCGAAGACGCCCGCCGGCCCGTTCCACACAATCGTCTTGGCCGTTGCAACCACCTTCTCGATGGTCGCAACCGTCTTGGGACCGATGTCCAGGCCCTGCCACTCGTCCGGAAAGTCGACCGAGCAATCCCACGCCTGCGTCTTGGCATCCGCCGCAAAGGTGTCGGCCAGAATGTTATCCACGGGCAGCAGCAGCTTGACACCCTTGGTCTTCGCCTTGTCGAGCGCATCTTTGGCCATGCCGATCCGGTCTTCCTCAACCAGCGACTTGCCGGTCTTGATGCCCAGCGCGCGCTGGAAGGTATAGGCCATGCCTCCCACGATGACCAACGTGTCTACCTTGTCCAGAAGGTTATTGATCACGTCGATCTTGCCGGAGATTTTCGATCCGCCGAGGATCGCCACAAACGGCTTTTCGGGATTCTCAAGCGCCTTGCCCAGGTAGGTGATTTCCTTTTCCATCAGCAGTCCGGCGGCGGCGGGCTTGAGATAGTGGGTGATGCCTTCGGTGGAAGCATGTGCGCGGTGCGCCGAACCGAAGGCGTCGTTCACGTAGACCTGGGCCAGCGCGGCCAGATGCTTTGAGAAGGCCGGATCATTGGCCTCCTCTTCGGCGTGATAGCGCAGGTTCTCTAGCAGCAGCACCTGGCCCGATTCGAGCTGGCGCGCCATCTCTTCGGCGACTTCGCCCACGCAGTCGGGCGCAAAGGCGACATTCACCTTCCCACTCAGCTTTTTGTCGAGCAGCTCGCGGAGCCGGTCCACCACGGGCCGTAGCGAGTACTTCGGATTCGGCTTTCCCTTAGGTCGGCCCAGGTGCGAGGCAAGAATTACTTTGGCCTTGTGCTCAAGCGCGTAAACGATGGTAGGCAGTGTGGCGACAATGCGCGTGTCGTCGGTGATGGTCGAGCCGTCTTCGGTTAACGGCACATTGAAATCCACGCGGATGAAAACCCGCTTGTTGGCGAGATCGAGATCGCGAATCGAGAGCTTGGACATGGGATAAAGCCTTTCCGGAGTTGACGGTACTCAGTTCTCAGTTATCAGTGAACACAACCAGCCATCAGCAGCCAGCCTCGGTTGAGACTGACCACTGACAACTGATCACTGACACCTGTTGTTACAGCCCCTTCTTGGCGAGGAAGCTGACGAGATCGACGACGCGGTTGGAATAGCCCCACTCGTTGTCGTACCAGCTCAGCACCTTAACGCTCTGGCCCACCACCTTGGTAAGCGGCGCATCCACGATGGAGCTGCGTCGGTCGCCCCTGAAGTCGGTACTGACCAACTGATTGTCGTCGCAGCCTAGGATGCCCTTGAGATTGCCTTCGGAAGCAGCCTTGTAAGCGGCGTTCAGAGCCTCGGCGGTGATGGACTTTTCAGCGATGAAGGTCAAGTCGACGATGGAGACGTTCGGCGTGGGGACGCGAATGGCGAAGCCGTCGAGCTTGCCCGCGACCTCGGGAATCACGAGTTTGAGAGCTTTCGCGGCACCCGTCGAAGTGGGAATCATCGAGAGGGCGGCGGCTCGGGCGCGGCGCAGGTCCTTGTGTGGAAAGTCGAGGATGACCTGATCGTTGGTGTAGCTATGAATCGTGGTCATGATGCCCGAGACAATGCCGCAGGTCTCCAGTGCGACCTTGACAACCGGGGCCAGGCAGTTGGTCGTGCAACTGGCGTTGGAGAGAATATTGTGCTTGGCTGGATCGTACTTGTCCTGATTCACGCCCAGGACAATGGTCATGTCTTCATTCTTGGCAGGGGCGGAGATGATGACCTTCTTGACCGTTGATCCCAAGTGGGCCTTGGCCACGGTGGCGTCGGTAAAGCGGCCAGTCGACTCGATCACGATCTGCGCTCCTACGTCGGCCCAAGGCAGCTTGGCGGGGTCGCGCTCGGCCCAAACTTTGATCTTCTTGCCGTCTACCGAGACAAAGTCTTCGCCCGCTTCGATCTTGTTGGGCAGGTTGCCCAGGATCGAGTCGTACTTGAGCAGGTGGGCGAGGGTTGCCGGGCTGGTCAAGTCGTTGACGGCGACAAAATCGATGTCCGCTTTCCCAAGCGCGGCGCGCAAAACATTGCGGCCAATGCGGCCGAAGCCGTTGATTCCAACCTTTACTGCCATCTGAGATTTCTCCTTCGCAAATTTGTACGGTTGTGGTTTAAGCTTGCGTCGTTAGGCGTCCGAAGCGATTCCGGAACGAATTTCACCAAACTTTTAATGCTAACACTCAGGACGCCGCAGCCGACAATGGAACACAAACTCGTTGCACCGCCAGGCGATAGATTAATCCCTGTTAGGATGCGGCATGCGGCCCGTGAGCGTATGTGACGAACTGCACATCGTTTGCAGCATCCGTGGTGGATGTGGTATTCGGGTATCGGTGCAAGAGAGTGAAGGAGTTGGAGGCGGGATGAGAAGACGCACCAGACGCGCTCCCAATATTTCGGAATCCACAGGTAAGATTGGCCAGGAATTCCCATCGAATCAACCCGCTCCGTTGACGCCACTCTACCCAGATGAGGTAGCCGCATCGGCGCGTACGTACCGGCCACAGGGAGCCAGGCAGCCGTCGGCGCGCAAGTCCGTGGGCGACATTTGGACCGAGGCGCACGGATCGAGCCGGTTCGAATTGGAAACCCAGCCGGAGATGCCAGCGGCTACGCCGGAGCAGCCCGGCTCGACGGAACGTGGGGCACAGGCGTCCAAAGGTGTGGTGGTTCTGGCCATCGGCCTGCCCGGATCGGGCAAGACCACCTGGTTCGGCCGCCGCGGCGTGACCCCGCTCTCCAGCGACATGCTGCGCAACATTCTCTTCGATGACGTGGAGGAACAGCGTTACCAGGGTTTGGTCTTCTCCACGCTACGCTCGCTGTTGCGCGCGCGGCTCATCGCCCATATGCCTTGGAACTACGTGGACGCGACCAACCTCTCCGCCCACGAACGCCGGCAGTGGATCAAGATGGCCAAGAGTTTTGGCTACCAGGTGCATGCCGTGTTCTTCGACGTACCTCTGGAGGTCTGCCTGGAACGCAATCGCAATCGCGACCGCTCGGTGAGCGAAGAGGTAATGCGCAAGATGGCCGAAAGACTCAAGCCGCCGGTGTTTGAAGAAGGCTTCGAGAAGATTACCGTAGTGCGCGTGAAGAGCTCTGGATAGCTTGTTTCCCAACCAAAACAGGAGAACATTGCATCGAGGTCAGCGCGGGGAACCAAAGCTTCGCTGGCTGCCAAGGGATAGTTTGGCAGTCATTTCGACCTTCGATCCCGGCTCTCAGGGGCTGCCTCAGCAGCAACCGAAGAACAGCGATCTCGTTGCACCGCTCGCTCACGCTGCAACTGGCGGTAGAGTTCGCTCTTTGAGCGGCCAAGTGTGCGTGCCATACGCTTGAGAGCTTCCTTTTCGCCTATGCCGGACTCGCCGCAGATGCGCGCGAGTTGGTCGGCGAGCTTCGTCGGTACGGCCATTGCGAGCTGCTTGTCGGCTCTTGCGGGCGCTCTGACAACGACAGTGAACTCACCACGAATGCGGTCGCAAGCGGCTAGATCGCGGCGCACGGAAGCTACGGTGCCCCGCAGAAACTCCTCGTGGACCTTGGTCAACTCGCGGGCCAAGACCACGCGTAGTTCTGGTCCCCAAACGGCTTCGAGATCAGAAAGAGTTTCCTGAATCCGATGCGGGGCCTCGTAAAAGATGAGAGTGGTCGCGGTGTCGCGGGCCAGAGCCTCCAGGCGGGTACGGCGGACGCTGGCTTTCTCGGGCAGGAAGCCGAGAAAACGGAAATCCTGAAGGGGCAGACCGGATGCGGTGAGGGCGCAAAGGGCAGCGTTGGCTCCGGGGATGGGAATCACAGACACTCCAGCGGCGATGGCTTCCGTGACGAGCCACGCGCCGGGATCGCTGATGCCGGGCGTGCCGGCATCGGAGACCAGCGCGATGCGCCCGCCGGCCTTGAGCGCCTCGATCAACTGCGGTGTGCGCTGGCGCTCATTGTGCTCATGACAACTGATGGTCCGCGTGACGATTTGAAAGTGATTGAGCAGCTTTTGCGTTTGACGGGTGTCTTCGCAGGCAATGCAATCCACAAGGTGGAGCACCTCGAGGGCGCGCAGCGTGATATCACCGAGGTTCCCGATGGGAGTAGCCACAAGGTAGAGGCCAGGCGCGAGAAGTTTGTCTTCGTCCGCAGCCATAAACACTGTCAATCTCCGAACCGTTACCGGACGTCCTCGCGCTCCACCCGCCGTTGCTCGGCCAGCAGCGCCATGGAGCTCATCAGGTTTTGCACACTGACGATACCCACAACGCGACCGCTTTCGGCGACGGGAACAAGGCCCATCCCCTGGCCTGCGCTCAAGCGGCGAATGGTGGTGCCCAACGTGTCTTCGGGCCGCGCAACTTGAAAGGCGCGCGACATAACAGACTGGATGTATCCGTTGCCGTCGTTGCGCAGGGCCTCCACAATGCGCTGGCGGCTCACGATTCCCACCAGCTGCGGGCCACGCACCACGGGAAACTCGTCCTGCAGAGAGTGAACGCAGCGGAACAACGCGTCGGCGAGGGTGTCGGAGGGCGACAGGGTGGCGAAATCAGTCAGCATCACTTCGCGCATCCGGACGGTATCGACCACGGACTGGAAGAAGACACCCTGATCCTCAATCTGTGCGCCGATCATCACGAAGAAACCGGCCAGGATCAACCATGGCTCTTTGAGCAAGATGCCGCCTAACATGGCGGTCAGAGCCAAAGCCTGACCAAGCCCCCCAGCCAGGCGGCCGGCCAGCGCGAAGCCGTGTTTGCGGGCGAAGCTGGAGCGGATCAGGCGGCCGCAGTCGAGCGGATAAGCGGGAAAGAGGTGAAGTGCGCCCAGGAAAAACTGCATCCAGACCACACTGCGCAGCAGATAGGCGGATGTGATCAGCCGTGGAGCGAACAGCTGAACATTGGCGCTGGCGCCCAGGATGGCGGCAGCCAGTACCAGTGCGGTAGCCATATTTGCGAGCGGCCCGGCCAGCGTCAAGGCGAGCAGCGCACCGCCTTGGTCGGCGTTTTTCTGGCTTTCGGGATCGGCGTAGGCATAGAGTCCACCGATAGGCAGCAAGAGCACGGCGCGCAGGCGCAGGCCCAGCCATGCGGCAACGAGAAGACGAGCAATCTCACGTGTGGTGACGGCGACCACCAGGATCAGGAAGAGGCCCAAGCAACGCGGCCATCCGTTGGCTGTGCCCAGACCCAGAAAAACAAGAGCTAGCAGCGGGAAAAAGACGTGGACGCGCATCTCCACGCCCATCCAACGACCCAGCGGAATCGACCAACTGCGCATAAAGACATTGTAGATGGCGATGCGGCTCACGGTTCACAGCGCACGCCCGGTGGTGCACCCCCCCCCCCCGCCGATGCCGCGATCGGAAATCTGAGCACCGCGGACTGCGAACTGTTTTATTCTGGTTGGCGATGCGCATCGTTGCGGGAACTTACCGCTCGCGGTTGCTGGGCGCTCCGGCGGGACTGGCGACGCGGCCCACGAGCGACAGACTGCGCGAGACACTCTTTGACGTGTTGGGCCTCCGCATCCGCGGTGCAGCGTTTTTGGACCTCTACGCCGGCTCGGGAGCTGTGGGAATCGAGGCAGTTAGCCGAGGCGCCGCACAGGTCACATTCGTCGAGCGAGCGCGGGACCCATTGAATGCGTTGCGCGAAAATCTGGTTCGTCTGGGGATCGGGGACGGGGTTCACGTTCACGCCATGAGCACGGCCCAGTTCTTGCGCGCGGCTAAGTTGAAGCAGCGATTCGATGTGGTATTTCTGGATCCGCCCTACCAAGCGGCGGGCGAGTATGAGACGACGCTGGCACTGCTCGGCGACGCTGCACCGCAGTGGTTGGCCGAGGGCGCGCTAGTGATTGCCGAGCACCGGCGCAAATTGCCTCTGAGAAATAGCTACGGAAGACTCGAACGGACACGATTGCTGGAACAGGGCGATGCGGCGATGAGTTTTTTCACCATAATGGCTGCAGTTGGCCAGGAGGATCTCTAGAATGGGGGGCATGAGCAGGGCGTGCTTTTGCGCGGTGGTGGGGACGCTGATTCTTGTCTTGGCCGGCGGGACTGGTGGGGTCGCACGGGCCACTAAGGCTGGGCGCAGCACCGTTGCGGTCAAGGAGCACGC
This sequence comes from Acidobacteriota bacterium, assembly GCA_021801945.1. The sequence goes on along the minus strand of JAKABE010000020.1, from coordinate 5,109 downwards.
CAAGCCTCAATTGGTCATTATCGACACCGACATCGGCGACGATATCGACGACGCTTTTGCGCTGGCCGTGGCCCTGCGTAGCCCGGAACTGAAGATCCTGGGAATTACGACCGAGTTTGGGGAGACGGAGTTGCGGGCGCGGCTGGTGGACCGCTATTTGAGCGCAGTGGGGCGCACCGATATTCCCGTGGCTGCAGGGATTTCCACGCCGCATACCAACGTGTTTACACAAGCCGCCTATGCGCGCCAGGAGCGAGCGCGAAGGCACCCTGATGCAGTAGCGTTTCTGCTCAGCGAAATTCGTGCTTATCCGGGCCAGATCACGTTGGTCTGCATCGGCCCGCTTTTCAACGTACAGGCGGCCATCGCGCGCGACCCGGCGACCTTTCGCAAGCTCCGGCGGGTGGTGATGATGGGCGGGAGCATCTACCTGGGCTACGATGCCCCGAAGACAGACGCGCATCGGCCCCCAGATGCCGAGTGGAACATCCGCTGCGACCCCGCTGGAGCGAGAGCCTTGCTGGCGTCGGGCGTACCCGTCTTCATGATGCCGCTCGATTCCACGCAGATCCACTTCGGCGAACCGGATCTGAGGAGGGTGCTTTCCAACGGCTCCGCCCTGGCCGATCAGTTGTCACTGCTTTATCATGAATGGTCTGCGTCCACGAGACGCCGGACGCCAACGCTCTACGATCCGGTTACAATCGCTTATTTGCTCCGGCCAAAGCTTTGCCCGGTGACGCCGATGCGGCTGTCGGTGGACGAGAGGGGTTTTACAAGGCCCGTTCCGGGCGCACCAAATGTGCATGTCTGTCTTCATTCGAAAGAGAAGGAAATTGAGAGGCTGTGGTTGAATCGCATTATTGTGGGAAGAAGGCGGGCGGGTCAGGCCAAAGCTGAAGCCGGTACAATGAGGGACGCAATGTGAGGAAACTTGCGCGGTTCTTCATTTGCTTTTCAACACAGTAGCCAACGACCTAATCTGAACAGAGCCGATTGTCCGCCATTGACAGAGGGGGGAGTTTGGAGAAAAATGTTGAGTCGAAGTAAGTTAAGTCGCTATATGCAGTCGGGGAGGGAATGTGGAGAACAAAGCAAAAATGAGGATTTCAAGTGTTGTGGCACTTTTAGGCGTCTGCTTGCTCGTGGGGGGATGTAAGTCTGCGCCGCCGTTGACACAGAGCCAGGCGCAAGCCATGATCCAGGCGAAGTACGACCAGAGGCCTGCGGCGGGCATCGATATTACCTTGGGCAACGCCGGCATGGCGCAGGGTGCCATAGACGGATACTGGGCCAGAACCAAGCGATATCCGAACGGGTACTGGGCCGACTTTACGCTCACCCCAGAAGGAAAAAAGGTACTCAAGCTGGCCACCGGCGGCGATGTGATCCAGTGGCGTCCGGCGAGCCCCGAGGATAAGGAATTTTCGGTGATAGTGACAACGCTGGTGAAAAACCATATGACGGTGAGCAACGTTGGTCCAGTCCAAGACCAGGGCGGTGGGGGAAAGACGGTTCAGTTCTCGGAAGACGAGAACTTGTCAGGACTGCCAGGCCCAGTGCAGGATCTTGCCCACGAGCCCGGCAACCAACTGAGTACGCAGCGCGAGGCGGACTTTGCTTTGGTGAATGGCGGTTGGCAGCTGCAATCGATTGAATAAGGGCGGAAAAGCCGGGGGGGGGGGGGTTTTTGACCTGCGCCCCCTTTCTTTGCTATTGTAAGAAGGTTCGCAAGAACGCAGTGAATCGTGTGTGTACGCGCTGTAGCTGCGTACTTTGGAATCCGATCTCGCAACCAAAGATGGGTTCCCAAGGGTAAGTGAAGTTCGCTTAGCCGAGACAAGCTCCGGCATTGCTCTTTTTCTTGCGGAGGGCAGGACTAGATCGCATCGGTGTCCGCGCGCGTTCTCCACCTTGGAGGGCTATGCGGGCCGGAATCGGAGATACGGAGTTGGCCTTGCTTCGGCGAGCGACCGGCCACCGTCCCCGGTTCTCGTCTGAGATTGGAGCGTAGCCAGACGCGAAGCAGCGACCAGAGGGTGTTTGTGCGCGTGCACGGCTGGGATTACCGTGCACCAACAAGTCACTCCGGGAAAGGGCGCGTGGCTTAGCGATGGGTAGAGATGAGTTTTGGAAGAATGAAGTAAGGAGTAGTGGTTTGCCAACATTCAACCAGCTGGTTCGCAGGGGGCGCACAGCGCCCCGGTACAAGACGGCATCGCCTGCGTTGCAGGCTTCGCCGCAAAGGCGCGGCGTGTGCACTCGTGTTTATACGCAAACGCCCAAGAAACCGAATTCGGCCCTTCGTAAGGTGGCTCGCGTGAGGTTGACCAATGGGATCGAGGTAACTACCTATATCCCCGGCATTGGCCACAACCTGCAGGAGCACTCGATCGTGCTCATACGTGGGGGGCGTGTGAAGGATCTGCCTGGTGTGCGTTATCACGTCATTCGCGGGACGCTGGACTCGGTGGGTGTGGCCAACCGCAACCAGGGCCGATCAAAGTATGGCGCCAAGCGCGCTAAGGGTGTGGCTGCGAAGAAGTGAGAGTGGGCTTTTGCTGTTGGCATTTTGTTTCGGCGGTGGTGGATTTGGTTGATGCTGCCGGTGTGAGTGAGAAGAAGCTAATGGCTAAAGGCTAAGAGCTGATGGCTGTTTTTTGAGGATCTATGCCGAGAAAAGGGCACATTTCGAAGCGGGAACTAGCGCCGGATCCGGTTTATGGTTCGACGCTGGTAACTAAGTTTGTTAATTCGATGATGTGGGACGGAAAGAAGTCCACCGCGCAGGCCATCTTCTACCGGGCCATGAAAAACCTGGAAGAGAAGGGGGGCGAAGATGGCGCGCTCAAGCTTTTTAAGAAGGCGGTGGAAAACTGCAAGCCGCTGCTTGAGGTGAAAACGCGGCGCGTAGGTGGCGCGAACTATCAAGTGCCGATCGAAGTCAATCCGGACCGCAGGACCTCGCTCGCCATCCGCTGGTTGATTACCTACGGTCGTGGCCGCGGCGAAAAGGGCATGATTGACAAGCTGACCAACGAGTTGCTGGATGCGGCCAACGGGCGCGGTGCGGCAATGAAGAAGAAGGAAGACGTGCATCGCATGGCGGAAGCGAACCGCGCGTTTGCGCATTACCGCTGGTAGGTGCTTTTTGCTTGGCTTCTGGCTGCTCGCTGGGGGTTCATGGTGAAGCGAGGAGTGCCGGGACCGCGCTGAGCGGCTTCGTAAAGGATAAGCTAGAGGCTAGTGGCTAAAAACTGGCAGCTAGGTTTTTAACCGCGGGAATAGAAATCCCGTAAGGAATTGGAATCGTGGCGCGTAGCATTCCTCTTGATCGCTGTCGGAACATCGGTATCATGGCTCATATCGACGCCGGAAAGACCACAGCGACCGAACGCATCCTGTTTTACACCGGCATCACGCACCGGCTGGGCGAGGTGCATGAGGGCACCGCGACCATGGATTACATGGAGCAGGAGCAGGAGCGTGGCATTACGATCACTTCGGCCGCGACCACTTGCATGTGGCGGGATGTGCGCATCAACATCATCGACACTCCCGGCCACGTGGATTTTACCGCAGAGGTGGAGCGCAGTCTGCGTGTGCTCGACGGCGCGGTGGCGGTGTTTGATTCCGTCTCCGGCGTGCAGCCGCAGACGGAAACGGTGTGGCGGCAGGGGGATAAGTATAAAGTTCCCCGCATCTGCTTTGTCAACAAGATGGACAAGAACGGCGCGGACTTCGAGCACGTTCTGGAGACCATCCGCAAGCGCCTGGGCGCGCGTCCGGTGGCGTTGCAGATCCCCATTGGCGCCGAGGCGAGCTTTAAGGGCGTCGTAGACCTCATTGAGATGAAGGCGATCGTCTGGCACGATGAGACACTGGGCGCGGAGTACTCCGTCGAACCGGTTCCTGCGGAGTTGGAGAAGAAGGCCGAAGCCTTCCGAATGCAGTTGATTGAGGTGATCGCGGAGACGGACGATGTGCTGCTCGAAAAGTTTTTGGAAGGCGAGACTCCGTCAATCGAGGAGCTGAAGACTGGCATTCGCAAGGCGACTATTGATTTGAAGGTTTTCCCCGTCATCTGTGGCTCGGCCTTCAAGAATAAAGGCGTGCAGACGCTGCTTGATGCGGTTGTCGATTACCTGCCCAGCCCGCTTGACAAGCCTCCTGTCGAGGGCATCGATCCATCCGATCACAGTAAAAGTCAGATCCGCAAGGCGGAAGATGGTGAACCACTTTCCGCGCTGGCCTTCAAGATTCTCAGTGATCCTTATGGCAAGCTCTGCTTCATTCGCGTTTATTCCGGATCGCTGAAAACCGGCGACACGGTGTTGAATCCGCGCACCGGCAAGACCGAGCGTATTGGGCGACTGGTGAAGATGCACGCCAACAAGCGCGAGGATGTGACCGAGATTCTGGCTGGTGATATCTGCGCTTGTGTGGGTTTGAAGGATCTTAAGACTGGAGACACCCTGTGCGCGCCCAATCATCCCATTGCGCTAGGCGCCATTACCTTTCCTGACACCGTCATCTCGGTGGCTATCGAGCCTAAGACAAAGGCCGACCAGGAGAAGATGGGCGTGGCTCTGGCTAAGCTCGCCGACGAGGATCCCACATTCAAGGTGCGGACGGACGAGGATTCCGGGCAGACGATTATCAGTGGCATGGGTGAGCTGCACCTTGAGATTCTCGTGGATCGCATGAAGCGCGAGCACAAAGTCGAAGCTAATGTGGGCGAGCCCAAAGTGGCCTTTCGCGAAACCATTCGCAAGTCCGCCGAGGGCGAGGGCAAGTACATTCGCCAGACTGGCGGCTCGGGCAACTATGGCCACTGCTGGCTGCGTGTCGAGCCCAATTCGCCTGGTAGGGGCTACGAGTTCATCAACGAGATCAAAGGCGGCGTGGTGCCCAAAGAATATATCAAGCCCATCGACCAGGGTGTGCGGGGTGCGATGGAGCTGGGTATTCTGGCTGGCTATCCCATAGTTGACGTAAAGGTGACACTCTTCGATGGCAGCTATCACGAAGTGGATTCAAACGAGATGGCCTTTAAGTTTGCCGGATCTATCGGCTTCAAGGAAGCGGCAAAGAAGGCAAGTCCGGTTC
>JAKABE010000384.1 GCA_021801945.1 Acidobacteriota bacterium | reverse complement strand
CAGATGGGCAGGGTTGCACGAGCCGTCTTCATCGCCGGCGGCATCGGCCAAATGGGCAGGGTCGCACGAGCCGTCTTCATCGCCGGCGGCATCGGCCAAATGGGCAGGGTCGCACGAGCCGTCTTCATCGCCGGCGGCATCGGCCAAATGGGCAAATTTGCGGCGGCTTGATGGAAGGTAACCGCAGGCAATGCGGAGGTGGTGGTGGCAACGGCGGAGCTGGTCCCTAACGCGAAGAGAACGCCAACGGAAACGACGGTGAAAAGCTTGACCCAACGAGAAATCATGAGTGAAAAGGCCCCTTCTGAACGGAATCGAATCGCCTACGATCTTGAGCGAGGCAATTTTGCACGGGAAAACTATGCTCCGTCAGAGTAACCCAAAGGGTGTAGAAAAGCTACCACTAAAGTAACATTTTCACGACTTTTTGGTTTGCACCCAAGATTTCTCTTGTCAAGGGATTTGGTTCTGTGATTGCTCGGAGGCGATTCGTCGTCTATTTGCCTTCAACGCCGCCAGCCAGCGACAGCAAGGCAAGGATCTGGCCCGGTTCTTTCGCGGCAGGGGAAATCGAGGAGCGACATCTGAGCAGGGATCTCAAGTTATCGTGAATAGCCTCTGGCGCCTATACCGCAATATGACACCGTAAGCCCCCCCCTCCTCCCGGCGCAGCAACGATGACTCCGAAGACGACCTCCCGATTCTCTTGAATCCGGCAGCAGTCTCTCCGCCGCAGCCAACGACTCACGGAGATATCTTTCCGGTCTCCAGTGGACGAGGGATCGCTTCGGACATTGCGCGCGGGCTGCGGAAGGCTGAATCCTTATTGGGATGTACTGGCTGGTGTATGAACGGCTGCATGGCGGCTCGTCATGGTACAGGCAGGAGACGCCCCGGTTTGCGTGGCGCGTGGGAGTTGGTTCCTATTGCCCGGAGTGCGGTTACTGCTCACCAAACTTTGGTGCCGTGGGTCCGGCAGTGAAAGTTCGCTAAAGTGGCGAAAGATAGAGTCTTGATAGGAATATTGCGATGAACCCCTTGGAACCAGGCTTTCCCCTTCCTGTTGCAGCCGCGGAGGCGGTCAGCCCTCAGCGGGAGGTGCGCTGCGCGGTACGCTTCCCGTTGACCTTGCCGTTCGTGCTCACTTCAACGCCGGAGGAAGTGGCGGGTTTTACCCGGAACATCTCAGCCTGCGGGGTCCTGTTTGCTATTGACTGCGGGCTGCGCAAGGGTTCCAGCATCCGCTTTTCGCTGCGCCTCCCGCACGCGGTGTTGGGCACTCCTCAAGATGTGCTGGTTCGGTGCACGGGACGTGTGGTACGCTGCTCAATGAGCCAGAATCAGTACTTAGCCGCTGCTACAATTGATGAATATCAGTTTATCGATCAGTGAGCGCAAGCGGCATTTGGCGCCCAGCGAAACTATGGACCCGGTGGACGAATCCCCTAATGGCGATGTTACTGACGTACCGGTGAAGCCGGGGACGATCCGCATAATCCTTGCGGATTCGCAGGCCATTTACCGTGTCGGCATCCGCAAGATCTTTGCGCTGGAAGACGATCTGCGCGTCGTGGCTCAGGCGGATTCCCTGGAGAATCTGCACGCGGCCATTGAGCGTTATCCCACCGACATCGTGCTGCTGGAGGGGAGCCTGCTGTCCGGCACGACCAACGCGATCCCTGAACTGCTGCGCCTGGCTCCAGATGTAAAGCTGATCGTGCAGGCCACGTCGGCCGACGAGAATCATACGGTGGAACTCTACCGGCGAGGCGTAAGGGGCATCATCTCGCGTTCCATCTCGCCCGATCTGCTGGTGCGATGCGTGCGGCGCATCGCGGCCGGCGAAACCTGGATCGACAACCAGTCGGTGAATTGGGTGATCGAGGCCTATCGCGCCCAGGCTGCGAATCTGGTAAGCCCGCGCAGCCAGCCGCGGCTTTCGCCCAAGGAGATGGCTATCATCGCCTGCATCACACAAGGCAAGCGCAACAAGGAGATTGCCTTCCAACTAGGCACCACCGAGCAGGTCATCAAAAACTATCTACGCAAGATCTATGACAAGCTGGGAGTGAGCGATCGCTTGGAACTGGCCCTCTATTGCCTGCACAACAAAATCATTCAAGGCGATGTGGACGAAGAGGCGCTGGCGCAGAGGGCGATGGGCGAGTAGCGAGGCGCAGAGAGCGCTCTAGCTTACCATTCGCCGGGGGACAGCGTCGCGGCGGCCCTCCGATGCCCATCAAGCGCCAGAGAGACGTAACCTCCGCGGCAAACGCTGCGTAGAGGTTGCACCCTACACCAATCGGAGTACCGGGATCATCTGCGGGCTTTGCTCGCCCTGTGGCTTGAGGACGCCCAGGCCGTCATGGTCATTGTGTGCCGGGGGACCGGAATCGATGGGCGCTGGCCGGCTTCGATGGGACGGCAAACTGGTTCCGGGGCGCCGACGTTGCGCGCACATTGTAGCGGCGCTGTGAGCTTCAGGGACAGCGGGACGGGCCGGCCGTCGTTGCCCTCATGCCAGGCATGTGGCGTAGGCCGGCCCTGGGCGGCTGCAGCTACAGCGCGACCAGCGTCTCGGGGTGCCCCGGCTGGCGGAAGGCTTGGGCCTGGGATTCGCGCTCGGGGTCCCAGTTGCGGGGCTGGTAGATACAGCAGGGCTCTTGGGCCAGCGGGTCGCCGGTGAGGGCGTAGGCGCGGGCGCGGCTGCCGCCGCAGATCTCCTTGAACTCGCAGGCGCCGCACTTGCCCTCCAGCCGGCTGGTGTCGCGGAGGGCCTTGAAGATGGGGGCGTTGCGGTAGATCTCGGCGAGCGGGGTCTCGCGGATATTGCCGGCGTGGATGGGCAGAAACCCGCTAGGGTAGACGTTGCCGGTGTGGGAGATGAAGAGAAAGCCCTTGCCGTCGTTGACGCGGCGGGTGGCCCAGGCGCGGTTGCGAGCCTCGGGGGCGGCGGTGGGTGCGCCAGGCTCATACGCCACGGACGAAGACCTGTCCGTGGGGGCCCCGGGGTGACCATGACCGTGAGCGAACTTGCGCTCCTCCAAGTTGTGCTGGAGGAGATAACGGCGGTAGTGCATGGCCTCGGTGGTTTTGATCTGGAAGTTGGCGCGGCGCGAGAGCTCGTAGATTTTGGCGAAGACCCGTTCGAACTCCTCGCCGGAGAGCAGGTCCGCCTGCTGGCCGCGGCCCACCGGAACCAGGAAAAAGACGTTCCACATAACGATGGCGAGTCGCTCGAAGAGAGTGCACAGATTGTCGAGGTCCTGGGCGTTGTGGCGGCTGATGGTGGAGTGGACCTGGATGGGAATGCCGGCCTCGTTGGCCCATTCGATGGCCTGGACGGTGCGCGCCCAAGTGCCGGGGACACCGCGGAAGGTGTCGTGAATCTCAGGGGTCGAGCCGTCCAGAGAGATGCCGAGACGGACCAGCCCCGCCTCCTTCATCTTGAAGATGGCCTCGCGGGTGAGCAAGGGCGTGGCGCTGGGAGTGAGCGCAACGTGAACACCCTTACCGGCGGCGTAGCGGATCAGGTCGAAGACATCGGCACGCTTGAGGGGATCGCCGCCCGTGAAGACAAAGATGGGGATATGCAGATCGGCAATCTGGTCGATGAGGGCCAGGCCCTCCTGGTGCGTGAGCTCGTCAGGATGGGGGAGGGGCTGAGCGGCGGCGCGGCAGTGCTTGCAGGCCAGGTCGCAGGACTGGGTGACCTCCCAGATGGCGAGGAAAGGCGATTCGTCGTAGTCGATCCCGCCGCGGGCGGGAATGTTG
>JAKABE010000383.1 GCA_021801945.1 Acidobacteriota bacterium | reverse complement strand
TGGTCGAGGGCGGCATGCTCGCCGGCATGGTGGCAGCCACGCTGTATCAGGGCGCGGTGGGCGGCTGGATGGGCAGTTTGATCTCCAAAGAACAGGACAGCAAGCTGGGCGTCTGGTTTGCCGTAGCCAATACCGGCGCAAGCGGGCTGATGATTCTCTTCGCCGGCAGCATTGTGGATCACTTCCAGCCCGCGGTGGCGGCATTGCTGGTGGGCGGGGCGATGCTGCTGCCCATGCTGCTGTTTCTGGTGGTCCCGGCGCCTGGACCCGACCGGCGGCTGGCGCGTGAGAGCTTTGGCCGCTTCTGGGGCGAAGTGGCGTCGCTCGTCAAACGGCGGGAAGTACTGATCGCGCTCACGCTGTTTCTGCTGCCCTCGGCTTCCTTCGCGCTCTCCAATCTGCTGGGTGGGGTGGGCAAGGCCTTTGATGCCAGCCAGAATATGGTTAGCCTGTTTGCCGGCGTGGGCTCGGTGTTTGCGGGACTGGTCGGCAGCTTCCTGTTGTACCCCCTGGCGAAGCGGTTCGCGCTGCGGCCCCTTTATCTGGGCGTAGGGATTACCGGCGGGCTGTTCACATTTAGCCTGTTAGCTTTGCCGCGCACCGTTTGGACCTTCGGGCTGGCCATGACCGGTGAGACTTCTTTTCAGGCCCTGGCCTTCGCCACCGGTAATGCCATCAGCTTCGAGGTCATCGGCCCGGAGAACCCGCTGGCGGCCACGCTCTTTACCCTTCTGATGGCGGCGGAGAACCTGCCCATCGTGTACATGGGCTATATTGACGGCCACGGCTACGACTGGGACGGCGTGAAAGGAAGCTTTTTGACGGACGCAAGCATCAGCATCGCCGTCTGCCTGTTTCTGTATTGGGCGCTGCCCCGCTGGCGGCGCCGGGGAGCAGGAACGGTTAGCGCAGCTCCTCTTGAGGAAAGCGCGGATTAACGCTATACAGCCGGATCACTCCTACCCTCAATCCGCCGCGCTGGCCCTGCTCTGAGCTGGGAGCGCAGCCGTGGCAGGCTTGTGCGGCTTGGGGATCGCATCCAGGCCGGTTTTACCTTCGGCCAACTGGATCAGGAAGTCCTGACTGGAGAATGCCGGTGCGTTTCTGAGCAGATTGCCGGCACGGATGTAGCTGCCATCAGCATGCTGAATGCGCGCCTTGACCGTGTCAGCCAGCTGAGCAGGCAGAATCTCGTTGTGAATGCGAGCCAGAGCCGCTGGATCGCGGACCGGGAAGACCACCTCGCAGCGCTCGAAGAGGTTGCGCGGCATCCAGTCGGCCGAGCCGGCGTAGATCTCATCGTCGCCACCGTTGGCAAAGTGAAAGATGCGGGAGTGCTCGAGGAATCGTCCCACTATGGAGCGCACGCGAATCCTCTCGGAAAGCCCCTTGACGCCGGGACGCAGAATCGAGAGGCCGCGGACGATGAGATCGATCTCGACGCCCGCCTGCGAGGCTTGATAGAGCGCGCGGATGATCGACGGCTCAAGCAGGGAGTTCATCTTTGCGACGATATGCGCGGGGCGGCCGGCCTCGGCGTGTTCCTGCTCTCGGCGGATGAGCCGCTGGAAACTCTCCGCCATGGTCAGGGGAGCAACAAGAAGGGGGCTGTAGTCGTCGACCTCGGCGTGCGCGGTCAGATAATTGAAGACCATGTGAACGCGCTCCGCAATCTGCGGGTTGCCGGTGAGCAAACTGAGGTCGGTATAGAAGCGCGCGGTCACGGGGTTGTAGTTGCCGGTGCCCAGGTGACAGTAGCGGCGGGTTTGGCCGTCCTCATCGCGGCGCACCAGCATGGCCAGCTTGCAGTGCGTCTTGAGGCCTACCACACCGTGAAAGACCTGCACGCCCGCATCCTCCATGCTGCGCGCCCAGCGGATGTTGGACGCCTCGTCGAAGCGCGCCATGAGCTCGACCACCACAGTGGCTTCTTTGCTGGCGCCTGCCTCAGTGAGCGCCTGGAACATGGGCGAGTCCTCGCTGGTGCGGTAGAGGGTCTGCTTCATGGCCACCACCGCGGGATCCTGCGCACCTTGCTGAATGAAGTCCACCACCGGGTCGTAGGAGTCGTAGGGGTGGTGAAGCAAAATATCGCGGTGGCGTAATTCCTCAAAGATGCCGCTGGAATTGCGGCTGAGCAGCAGAGGCTTGGGCGTGAAGGCATGGAACTTCAGATCCGACCGCGGCACATCGTCGTAGAAGAACATGAGCCGTGAGAGGTTGACCGGGCCGTCGCAGTGAAAAATATGCTCGTCTGAAAGTTCGAAGTTGACGCGCAGCCGTTCGACGACCTCCGGATGGGCGCCGGTCTCGATTTCCAGACGCACGGCGTCCCCCTTGCGGCGGTTGTGCAGTTCCACGCGAATGGTCTCCAGCAGCGAGCGCGCTTCTTCCTCCTCGAAGTAGAGGTTGGAGTTGCGGGTGACGCGGAAGGAGGCCTGCGCCAACACCTGGTAGCCACGGTACATGCCAACCAGGTGCTGCGCGATCAGGTCTTGCAGCAGAAGGTAGTGGAAGCAACCCGCGGCAGCGGGCAAGCGGACAAAGCGCGGCAGCGCCCGCGGCACGGTGACCACGCCCAGCACGCGCGGACCGGAGCTGCGGCGCTTGGCGCGCAGCAGCAGCGCCAGGCAGAGCGCCTTGTTGATGACGCGTGGGAAAGGATGCGCGGGGTCGATGGAGATGGGAGTCAGCAGCGGATCGACTTCGCGTTGAAAATAATCCTTGGCAAAGGCCCGCGATTCCTGGTCCAGTTCGTCCCACCCCAGCAACCGCACACTCTGCTTGCGCAGCTCCGGCAGCAATTGTTCGTTCCAGCACCGGTACTGCGCAGCCACAAAGCCGTGCATCTCCGCCGCAAGAATGGCCAGCGACTCATCGGGACGCAGGCCGTCGCAGCCGGGCTCGCGGTCACCGTCCTCGATGCGCTGCATCAGGCCGGCCTGGCGCACTTCGACGTACTCGTCAAGGTTCGATCCGGTGATGGCCAAAAACTTGACGCGCTCCAGCAGCGGATTGGTGGAGTCTTCGGCTTCTTCAAGGACGCGTCGGTTGAACTGCATCCAGGAGTAGTCCCGGCCGTTGAAGAGCTTTACCTTCTGAGCAGTTCTAGCCATGGGTCCGTCCGTCAAGCCGTGTTGGCAGTCTACAGCGTTTTCCGACAAAAACGAAACGAAGGCCCGGTGCAGTGCGCCACTGGTTTCGGCGGTTATGTTCCGCACCCGGCTGCAAGGCCCGCCGGGGATCCTCTGGGTACGGGCAAGAGAAAGTAGCCCCCAGGCACAAGCCTGGAGACATAGGATAAAGTCCTGCAATCAAGCTCCCGCAGTGGGCGCAAGAGTGGAAACGTGGTATTGAGAACAGAACAAGAGAATCGGCAATTCGCAAAGCGCATCACATTAATCCCGGCAATGCGCTCGCCATCGAACCGCACGCTGGCACTCACCCGGATAAGATGGAGTGCGGAGGCGCAGAGCCTATGTTTACGCTGCAACCGATCGGTTACGTTCACACGCCGTTCAAGGAAACCGCCAGAATTCCCAAGGGCCTGGGTGCCAGGCACGAGGCCGAGGGCGTCATCGAGTTGCTGCGCGAGTTCGAGCCGGGGCTCGCTGACATCGAAGGCTTCTCGCATTTGTTCGTTCTCTGGGTCTTCGACCGATCCGAGGACTTCGATCTCGTCGCCCATCCGCCCACCGACGAGCGCCGTCCGCACGGCGTCTTCGCCACCCGCTCTCCGCGACGCCCCAACCCCATCGGCCTCACAGTGGTTGAGCTGCTGCGCCGT
>JAKABE010000382.1 GCA_021801945.1 Acidobacteriota bacterium | reverse complement strand
ATGAGCCCGTTTTTCATCCCACCATCCTGTTCTTCTTTCCTGTGCGGGAGGGCCTGGCAATTCACGTTCATCGGCTCAAATCATTATGATCGACGGAAATGGAAATGGCGGGATATTCCGCTATGCGGTCTTTGCGCACGACAACAAAGAGGATTCAGGGCTGCGCGTTCCTCCATGCAAAGAATGCGGTTGTGATGCGGAGAAAAGATGAAGAACAGATCCTGGGGACGGAAGGCTACATCGAGGTCCGCAAATATGCCGATATCGCCGTGAAACCGCAGGGCAACCATCTCTTCCTTGTCGACGGCAAGCAGGCGCGTTTTATCGACTGCAACAACATGCCATTGCCATTCGGGCCGCAGTTCGTGGCCGACATCGTGAATCGCACGCACCGGGCGCAGGACCCGGACGAATGCCTGCTGGCCGCGGAACTGTCCCTGAAAGCGCAGCTTAGCGCCAAAGTGGTTACGCTGAAGGAGTAGATCGCTGACCGCATGATTTTGTACCTTGAGGCCGCGATTTCTCACACCGCGAAGTCGAGATCCAGACCACCCGGCAACCGTGTGAAATTTAGCTGCAAAGCATGAAAGCGCGGAAAGAGAACGTTGAGCGGCTGCTTACGATGCCTTTGCGTGAAGCTCCTGCTCGGCGCGGTACCAATCCTCTGCGTCATGGCCGTGCTGGTAACCGCGCTCCGCCCAGAACCGATGCGCTAGCTGCGCAACTTGCTCGCGTGAGACTGTCATCGGCGTTATCTTTGCCTTAACGGCGGTCTTTTTGGCGGGGGTCTTGCGTGGTTTGGTGGACGTGCCGGTCTTCTTGACGGTCTGTGCCATGCAAATATCCTCCTGGTTGTTGGGGGCCAACGAGTGGGCCGTCTACCCGAAGGATACCCAAGAGTCGCCGTGACGCGTCGTCAAAAACACGCACAAGGAACCTTAGGCATCAAGGCTCGTCTCGCGCCATACTGCCATTTGATACTGGCTGCGCAGCGCGATGGAGTTTGACGCGACGGCCTTTGCGCATTGCAGGCCAGACAATTCTTCGCGTTGCGCTATCCCAGCCTCTCGAAGATGCCCGCTGCTCCCATGCCTCCACCGACGCACATGGTTACCATGCCGTACCGAATCCCACGGCGCTGCATCTCGGAGAGCAGCGTAGCCGTGAGTTTGGCGCCGGTGCAACCAAGGGGGTGACCGAGAGCGATGGCGCCTCCATTGACGTTGAGGATGGCTGGATCGAAATCGAGTTCGCGGATGACGGCCAGCGTCTGCGCGGCAAAGGCTTCATTGAGCTCGATGAGACCGATGTCGGCGAGCGTCAGCCCCGCCAGGCGCAGCGCCTTGGGGACGGCGGTGACGGGGCCCATCCCCATCTCCTCCGGCAGACAGCCGGTGAAGGCGTAAGCCACCAGGCGGGCCAGCGGACGGACACCCAGCTCTTGCGCGCGTGCCGCTTCCATCAACACGCAGGCCGCTGCGCCGTCGGAGGTCTGCGAGGCATTGCCGGCGGTTACCGTTCCCTTTGCATGAAAGGCCGGCTTGAGTTTGGCCAGCGCTTCGGCGGAGGTGTCCGGGCGTGGGCCTTCGTCGGCGGCAAAGAGGCGCTCAGTGACCACGGGCTTGCCGTTCGAGTCCGGCACGGCATTGGCAATCGTGACCGGAACCAGCTCATCGTCAAAGCGCCCAGCCGCTTGGGCGGCCAAGGCCTTGTCGTGGCTGGTCAGCGCGAAGGCGTCCTGATCTTCGCGGGAAATGTTATAGCGGCGGGCGACGCGCTCGGCGGTGAGTCCCATGGTTATGAGCGACGCAGGATAATGCTCGGCCAGCCAGGGATTGGGACTGGGCTTCAAGCCGCCCATGGGAATCAGGCTCATGGATTCCACACCCCCGGCCACGACGGTGCGCACGCCGCCGGCGCGAATGCGCAGATCGGCCAGCGCAATCGCCTCAAGGCCCGAGGCGCAAAGGCGGTTGACGGTGGCGCCTGGAATTTCCACCGGAAGACCCGCGCGCAGTGCCACCCAGCGGGCAATATCCCAGCCCTGCTCGCCTTCGGGTTGGGCGCAACCGAGAATCACATCTTCGATTTCGGCCCGGTCGAGCGCGGGAACCTTATCCAAAGCCTTGCCCACGGCAAGCGCGGCGAGGTCGTCAGGACGGGTGGTGGAAAGCGCGCCCTTTGGAGCGCGGCCAACGGGAGTACGAACAGCGCTGACGAGGACGGCTTCCGGCATGAGGTGCTCCTTCATGTATGAGATGAGAGAAATCGTTACTGGCCGCAAAAGCTGGCCGTCTCGATCCGCGGTGAAGCAGCGGTGGGATGACGGGAAGAATTCATCCTCAGTTCTGCGTATCCAATAGCGTCCAGGCTCCCCGGGAATAAAAGTGATAGACGGTCTGCTGGTTGATTACGGTGTCTGCCAGGGCGTCGTGATCGATGAGCGGCGGACGCGGGTCCATGCCTGCCTGGGCGTCGTGGACCTGCTGCGGCGAAGCGGGATCGATGCCCCAGTCAAAGCCGAGAACGCCATTGTCGCCCTGCGCCTGCAGGCGTTCCGTCTCGGGCGCTGAGGCCAGCAAAAAGGGCTGTGTGGCGTTGTCCCCAAAGAAAACCAGCAGCGAGACCGTTCCCCGCACCGCGCAAAGAGCCGCCCAATCGGAGGAACCGGGGCGCTCAAGGCTGGCATGAATCACGTTCTCCGGCCGGTGCGCCTCATAGGTTTGCGGAATCAGACAGCCGCGACTATTGAGCAGATCCTGCACCGCGGCCGGCAACTGGGGAAAGGAGCTTGCCGGAAGATGGCGGATCAGGTAAGGCGTTGGTTGTCCATCGACGACGATCTTCCCTGACTCATCGAGGCCCGTAAGACCGGTTTGCAGCGAGTGAGCAGGAACAAGAACACAGAGACCCAACAGAGCACCGGCTGCCAAGGCACATCGTCTCAATGCAACGCGCAAACAATCTGCACTGTCCATTTCTTTGCCACTATCTCCGGTCCCCAGACCGATACGATCGAGCGTCAATTTTGCCAGCACGACTATGGACCAGAAGTCGAGCCATGGAATCGTTCTCTCCTTGCATGCCCATCTTAGTTCCGCAAGGGCTTACCGGTCTTGAGGGTATAGCCGATGCGCTCCTGCGTTTTGCGCTCGCCGCAGAGCGACAGGAATGCTTCGCGCTCCAAGTCGAGCAGATACTGCTCACTGACCGCAGTGCCGGGGGTCACGCGGCCGCCGGCCAGGATGTACGCCGCCCAGCGGGCCACCTTCCGGTCGTGCTCTGAAGCGTAGCCAGCCTCACCCATGAGAAAGATGCCGGTCTCCATTGCGGCCAGAGCTGCTGTTCCGGGGGCAGGAATCTGCGTGCGCGGCTGCGGCGGCGAATAGCCCGCGCCCGCGAGTGCCGCCGCCTGCGTCTTGGCGTCGAGGAGCAGGCGCTCGCGGTTCATGGTGATGCGGTCGGCGCTGGCCAGCAAGCCCATCGAGCGGGCCTCCGCAGCCGAGGTGGAAACCTTGGCGAGAGCGATCAATTCGAGAGAGCGCTTCAAGGCAGTAGCCAGTTCTGCCGATTGCGCGAAGCGGGAGGGTGGATCCCGCGGATCGGGCGGCGCGAGTGCGGCGGCGGCATCCACGGCACGCAGCAGCATCTCCTTGGTACCGCCTCCGGCCGGAATGAGGCCGACGCCTGTCTCGACCAGACCGATGTAAGTCTCCGCGTAGGGCTGGCGGCGCGCGGCGTGGAGGCAGATTTCGGCGCCTCCGCCCAGGGTGAGGCCGAACGGCGCCACCACCACCGGACGCGG